>DATFXL010000126.1:0-80702 GCA_035316025.1 Acidimicrobiia bacterium | reverse complement strand
TCGAGTCGTCGAATCCTCGCAACATCCCCTTCTACGCCCGACATGGCTTCGTCGAGCGCGAGCCGATCCGGTTCGGAGACCAGGGTCCGGTGCTCACGCCGATGTGGCGCGACCCTCGCTGACAAGCGGAGGCCGCCGCGCGGACCCTCTTGAGCAGCAACGTTCCAGCATCATCACATCGCGGCCGCACGGATCGCCGGTTCTGGCGGGACGGGCGTGGTTGTGAGGCTCAGTGTTATGTGCGCCGGGGAAGTGCCAATGGGGTTGGGGCGCGTACGACGCCGGTCCGGTCGCCGAATGCTTCAGGTCCTAGCCCTGGATATCGCTCGGCATCGTTCAGGGACGGGGGACGAAGCGGCAGCTTTCGGGCCTTTTGACGGTTGGGCGCTACTAGCGGCGAGAACGCAGCGGGGAGAGGATTGCTCGGAACAACGAGGTATTCGCATCAGCGCGGGTGATGTCACATGCCGGGTTGTCGGTTACCCCGTGAACGAGGCGGCACGCTTGTCCGATGTCGCGAAAACCTGAGGCTTCGCGGGTGTTCGCTTGCGCAGCGATTGTCACCGGCGCGTCGCCAGGCGAGGCGCGCCATTGCTTCTTTGGCGACGAGACCGTACTGCGCGGCCGGGCGACGGCGACACGGCTAGCGACGCTCGTCGAAGCCCGAGATCACGAGGGGGTGTCCAGGTGCTGACCGTCACCGTGCGCGACCTCCAGTACCGCTATCGCCGGTTCCTCATCGGTGTTCTGATCACCGCGCTCGTGTTCGGCGTTGCGTTCATTTTTGATGGTGTCAAGAACGCGGTCCGGAACGAGGCGACTCGGATTGTTGACGTATTCGGCGCTGATGCGTGGGTGGTCACGGCCGATTCTCCAGGCTCCTTCTTGAGCACGAAGGTGGTTCCGGCAAGCTTGAGCCAGCAAGTGGCGAGCAGTCCGGGCGTCGAGCGGGCTGCGCCCGTGATCCTGGGGCGTACGACGTTGCCCCTTCACTCACCCCTGGACGTGAACCTCGTGGGCTACGTGCCCCGCGACCTCGGTGCGCCGCCAGTGACCGAGGGCCGTGAGGTCCGTCGACCGGGCGAGATGGTCGTAGGTTCTGGCGTCGATCTCGATGTCGGCGACCGACTGGACCTGTCTGGCGTTCGGGTTCGCGTCGTGGGTCGGGCTGACGGCTTGCGTTTCCTCTTCGGAACGCCGACGGTCTTTGTGTCATTGCAGGACGCACAAGCGATGCAGTTCGATGGTCAGCCCCTCGCGACGGCGGTTCCCGTGGTCGGCAAGCCGCAGTCGCTACCGCCGGGACTCGTGGCTCGTTCCGGGCCGGCAGCGGTCAGCGACCTTCGGCGCGTGATCAAGGGTGGCATCGACACCATCGACTTCGTGAGTCTGCTCATGTGGCTGACAACCGTGGGCATCATCGGCTCGGTCATCTACCTGGCCGCGCTCGAGCGAACGCGCGACTTTGCCGTGCTCGGCGCCATCGGCGTCCCCCGGCGTCAGGTGGTGGGTGGCCTCGTCCTCGAGGCTCTGTTCTTGGCGGTGCTTTCGGCCGTGCTCGCGCTGCCAATCTCCTACTTCGTGTCGCTGGGACTGGTGTTCCCGGCCGAGGTCGGCGCGACCGAGGTGTTCCGGCTCTTCGCCGTCGCCATCGTCGTCGGCCTGCTGGCGAGCTTGGCCGCCGTCCGCAAGGCGTTCACCGCCGACCCGGCGCTGGCCTTCCAAGGTGCGTAGATGCCGTTCATCACCGTTCGGGACCTCACCATCGAGTACTCCAGCGGCGGCTATGCCGTGCGCCCGATTGACAAGCTCAACCTCGACCTTCAGTCGGGGGAGCTCGTGCTCCTGCTTGGTGCTAGTGGCTCCGGCAAGACAACCCTGTTGTCTGCTTTTGCGTCACTGCTGACCCCGGAATCGGGAACCATTCAGGTCGGGGACCTCGATGTGACATCCCTACGCGGCAAGGAACGGGTGCGCTACCGGCGCGACGGTGTCGGGATCGTGTTTCAGGCCTTCAACCTGGTGCCCAGCCTGACGGCACGCGAGAACGTGATGGTGCCGCTGCGTGGCGCTCGTCGTACGCGCTCCACGGCACGCCGGCGGGCCGAGGAACTGCTCGCCATGGTTGACCTAGGCGAACGTGCTCGCCACCGACCAGCTGACCTATCGGGCGGCGAGCAGCAACGGGTCGCGATCGCACGGGCGCTAGCACTCGACCCGCCACTCGTACTCGCTGACGAGCCGACCGCCCACCTCGACTACGTGCAGGTCGACAGCGTTCTGCACATCCTGCGCGAACTTGCGCAACCCGGCCGAGCCGTGATCGTCGCGACTCACGACGAACGATTGCTCCCGCTGGCGGACCGGATCGTCGAACTGACGCCCCGCGCCCCCGGGGAGGCCCGGCCACCCGAACGGGTCTTGCTCGAGCCCGGGGAGGTGCTGTTCCGGCAAGGCGACCCTGGCGAGCTCGTCTACGTCGTGGAATCGGGGGCGATCGAGATCGTGCGAGAACGAGCCGACGGGGCCGAAGAGCTGCTTGACGTCGTCGAGCCGTCCGGCTACTTCGGCGAGCTCGCGCCCATGTTTGGTCTACGACGCTCCGCCACTGCCCGCGCCGGGGCTGAGCGCACGGTTCTCATCGGCATGACATTGCGCGAATTCCGTGCCCAGCGCGCTGAGGCCGCTCCCACTTCCTGACCCCGAGGGGACCGCACGTCCCAGCGTCCGCCGCCTGGCCCCGGGGGTTCCCTCGTGCCCGAAGGACGACGCTAGAAGAAGCAAAGCAGACAAGGAGGCCCAACGACGCGTCCAACGCCCCAAGACTTACGCGCCCGAACGCTTCGTCGACCCGCCGTGCGACATGCACCCTCCAGCCGGTTGAGGTGAATGCTCGGCTCGACGTCGACGGTCGTACGCAGGTGTTCTGCTGTTGTGCGTGTTTGCAACGTTTGCTCGCCGCTCCGACAGGTACACGGGATAAGCAAGACGCTCAAGGGCTCCATATCACAAAGACGAGCTGCACGATAGGTACAGAACGGCGCACCAGAACGACGCGTGCACCCGCCGATCGGGACGCACATATCGGCACGTATGGCACGCGGAGATGATGAGACTTGCCGTTCTGAGAGCGTTCGCCCGCCGTAGCTCACGAGATCTTGACGAGCGTGTCGTCACGAAACAGGACAGGCACGTCCAAGTCGAGTTGGCGGTAGAGCGCCGCCGGTACCGAGATGTCGGCAAGGTACAAGTCGCCGACCCGCGCGTCGCGGAGACCGCGCTTTGGCAAGGCGATCGTCATGGTCGCGGCGGCCGAGACGCACGGATTCGATGGCTTGCCCGTCGTGACATCCAGACCGCTCGGAGCATCGAGCGATAGCACCGGCCCGACGTATGCGTTCGCCCACTTGATCAGCTCTGCGGTACGCCCCGAGGGGTCTCCATGGAGGCTGTAACCGATCAGCGCGTCAATGACGAGATCTGCGTTCTCGGGTTGGATGAGGAAAGGAACGTCCATGGCGGCAAGAATGTCGAATTGCTGGCGGGGCACGGGCGCCATGGTCGACTCATGGTGGGACAGTGCCACGGCTACGGGAACGCCGCGGTTGAAAAGGTGCCGCGCGGCGACGAGGCCACCGCCGCCATTACCACCGCCGCCGGCCAGCACGACGACGCTGGCCGGTGCGAACACCCTGACACACAGCTCGGCCAGGTTGCGGCCAGCGTTCTCCATCATCTGGAGCAGGCTGATGTGAAAGTCATCGATCATGAGGCGGTCGACGTCGCGCATCTGCGCCTCAGATACCGACGGCAGCTCGTCAAACGAAAAGGACTTCATTTCGCTCCTTGGACCGCGCGTGATCGGACGGCCATAGGCTTAGCGCGGCCGCAGGCGTCCTTCCGGTTACGGGCACGCGGCCGCTGTCTGCCGTTTGGGGCGAGAAGAGCCGTCGAGCTTCGCGAGCCAAACGACCCGGGAGCAGGTGAGTGCCCGCTGATTGCTTGGCCATCCAGCGAGTCCATGGAGTTCTCGCCAGACTTGGATGGAGCTCACAATCGGTAGATGCTCGGTCACCGCTGGGCCGATACTCGCGCCCACACACGGCCAGCATGCGCCAGTCCAACGAATGGGTCCCGGCTATGTACTACGCGCGGAGATCGAAACGAGCATCATCACGTGGCTGACGACTCGACGTCGACGTCTGACGGAGTTGGCCATGCGGTCCACTCTGTTGCGGCCAGCCGGTCACCGAAGTGGTCGACGTGGGGGGAGGCCGTCCGGGTCGTGCTCTACCCGGCCTACCTTCGCAAGACGGTCGCGATCGCCATCGTCGTCGGAACGGTGCTGTTTGCCATCAACCAGCTCGACATCGTGGTTCGGGGCGACGCCACGACGCTCGTGTGGCTCAAGTCGGCGGTGACCTACTTCGTCCCGTTCTGCGTATCCAACGCGGGCGTCCTGGTCGCCAGCCGTCGTCGGCGAGAACCGTCGACTCGCCCAGGCCCAACGGGTTAGCTCAGCCTCAAACGAGGTCAGAACTGCGCTCTCGACGAGCGCGGTGGCGGCTCAAACGGAGACGCACGCATCTTCGCAAGCCGCATGAGGTCGCGACCATGCTGCGCATATCGACGCGCCGCAAGATCATCGCACCCATGGGCACGTATCAGCTGATTTGAACCTGCCTCCGGCGCATTGCCGCTTCGCTCGCAACACCTCCCTAGCCGTGTGCTCGGGCGCGCGTAGCCACGTCGTCGAGGAGGAAGGGGATCTGGCGATCCTTGATCCCCAATGAGATGCGCCGGCCTGGAAGGTATGAGCGAGGTTCGGTGTCGGCGCCGGTGACTGGAACCAAGCCTTGACCTGCCGGTTCGCGGCACGCGACCCTCCGCTTCTTAAACCGCGCGTCGCAGGTTCGAATCCTGCCGGGGGCGCCAACGTTGGCGAGCGAATCCATCCGTCGGTACTGGTCGCAGCTTCCTCGTGGCCGATTTCGTCCAGCTCGCGACGGCGTTCGCCTCCCTGCCGACACGGGCGGACCAGCACAGCCAGGCGCGCTCGCCACCATGAGGACGATTCACAAACGGGTTTGGTCGTGCCACAGAGATGTTCCGTTTCTGCCGCCCGAGCCGCCGGCGTACGGTCGCCGTATGAGAACCGTCGAACGACAGGGCCCTGCGGGTCGACCGCAGCTCTGAACCAACGACACGGAGATCAGACCATGAGCCCGATCGAGGAGACAGCGAACGTCGCACCGAGCGCAGACCAAGGGCCACTCGCTCAGGTGATCGCAACCCGCGGCGGAAGGGCGAGCCCTGAGGCGCCGCTGGTGATCGAGCACCGCGAGGCGCTGATCTACATGCTGTGCCAGGCCGCCGAGCTCGAGCACCTGATCATGTGTCAGTACCTGTTCGCGGCCTTCTCGTTGAAGCAGGGCGGCGACGAAGGTCTTTCGGACGACGAGCTGGCTGCGGTCCTGCGTTGGCGCGAGCTGATTCTGCACGTGGCTACCCAGGAGATGCTCCACCTGGCGCTGGTGCACAACCTGCTTTCGGCGATCGGCGCCGCGCCGCACTTGGCGCGCCCGAACCTGCCTCATCCCGCGGAGCACTATCCCGCCGGTGTGCAGCTCGCGCTGTTGCCGTTCGGTGAGGAGGCGCTGCAGCACTTCATGTTCCTGGAGCGTCCAGAGGGCATGGACCTCGACGACGCTGAAGGGCTGGCCGCGACGGGCCGGGCGGCACCCCATCTGGCCGAAGCCGATATCGTCCCGCGCTCCCAGGATTTCGCGACCATCGGGCACCTTTACCGCTCGATCGAACACGGAATCGCGCACCTGGCGGACAAATTCGACGAGGAGTGGCTCTTCGTCGGCCCGCCGCGCGCCCAAGCCACGACCGCCAACTTCCATTGGCCCGAACTGGTAACCGTCACCGACGTCGCCTCGGCCCAGCGCGCCATCGACACCATCCTCGAACAAGGAGAAGGCCCCCGAGGCGATTGGCACGACGCTCACTTCGGAGATTTCGTCGGGATCCTCGACGAGTATCAACGGATGCGCAGTGCGAACCCGAAGTTCGATCCCGTCCGCCCGGTCATGGCGGCCAACGTTCGACCGAACGAACGGGGAGTCGACGTCGCGCTGATCACGGACACGGTCACCGCCCGATGCGTCGACTTGTTCAACGTCGCCTACGAGGTGCTCTTGCAGATCCTCGAGCGGTACTTCGCCCACACCGAGGAGACCGATGCTGAGTTGGCGACGCTCGCCGACGTGACCCTGGCCTTGATGTTTCAGGTGATCGAACCCTTGGGCGAGCTCGTGACCACCCGTCCCGTGGGCCCCGAGTTCGAGGGGCGAACCGCGGGGGCGAGCTTCGAGCTGTTCTATGAGAGCGACTACCTCATGCCGCACCGCGAAGCCGCCTGGGCGCTGTTGGCCGAACGCCTCGACGAGGCGGCTGCGTTCTGCGAGCGGGTCCGCTCCAAATGGCCCGATGACGTAGGGAATGAACTCGCGCCGATCGGCGCCGCCCTCACCGACATGGTCCAGAAGCTCCAAAGCCATTTCCCGGACTGGGGAGCACGGGCACGCACGAATCTCTCCACCGTTCCACCCGCCGCGGTCCAAGCCGGTGCGGCTGACCTCCAGGCGCTGCGCGGCCGAACCGAAGAACTCGCCCGCCGTGCCGCCTCCGCCTCCACGTCAGGCCACCTCGGGTCGCTGTTCGACCGGACGCGGCAGCTCACGCTGAGCCTCTTGACGTCCCCTGACCACGACCGGGCGCCAGATGTCGGCACGGCTCGCCGGTTGATCGAGAGCGTGCTGCGCCCCTTCGCCGATGCCCTCCACGATTCCGCCGCCACCGACGTCGCCGGGCACGACGCCGACGACGGGAAGCAGCTCGACAGCGCGCAAGATCCTCTGTGGGCCATCACCACGACGGCAACCTCGCTGCGCGCCGCGCTCGGGACGGCCAGTCCACCTCAGCTCACGGAAGCCGTGGCCGCTCTCCAGGACCTCGCCACCCAGCTGGCGGAGCCCGAAGAGGCCGCATCCCGGCTCGCCGAGTTACGCGGCCTGCAAACGCGCCTCGACAGCAGGATCGAACCCGCCCCGGACGGGCCATACCTGGTCACCAACCCCGCCAACCTCCGAGACTGGCTGGGCAGCGGCATTCCGACTCGGCCCCAGATGGCCCTGTGCCGATGCGGGGGCTCTGCGATCAAACCTCTTTGCGACGGCACCCACGCCGCCATCGGCTTCCGCAGCGCCAAGGACCCCAAGCGCGTCCCCGACCGTCGCGACACCTACGACGGGGTCCAGGTCACGATCCTTGACAATCGCGGCACCTGTCAGCACTCCGGCCTCTGCAGCGACCGTCTCGCGGCCGTGTTCCGAGTCGACCAAGAGCCTTTCGTGGCGCCCAGCGGCGGGCGCATGGACGAGATCATCCGCGCCGTTCGCAATTGCCCATCGGGAGCTCTGAGCTACGCGCTCGACGCACGCGAGCAGCGTCGCCACGTCGACTGGGACGACCAACGTGACCCGACCATCGAAGTCACCAAGGACGGCCCATACCGCATCACCGGAGGCATCGCGCTCGCCGAAGTCTCCGACGGTCGGCTAACCCGTAACCACGGCGCCTCCCACGAGCACTACGCGCTCTGCCGCTGCGGTCACTCGCAGAACAAACCGTTCTGTAGCGGCATGCACTGGTACGTCGACTTCCACGATCCGGTGCCCGACCCTGACCACGAGCCGACCCTGTTCGAATGGTGCGGTGGGCTCCCAGCGCTGAGCCGCATGTCCCACTTCTTCTATGAGCGATACGCACCCGAGGATCCCGTCCTGGCCCCCCTCTTCGCCGACATGACCCCCGACCACCCGCAACTCGTCGCGGAACAGCTCGCCGAGGTGTTCGGCGGCCCCACGAGCGACACCCCGAAGCAAGGCGTGCACACCCAGATCGACCACGATCTGGACAACGCGCACACCGAAGAACAGCGGGCCCGATGGGTCGTCCTCATGCTGCGATCCGCCGACGACGCCGGCCTGCCCCGTGATCCCGAGTTCCGCTCAGCATTTGCCGGATTCCTCGAATGGAGCTCACGAATCGCAGTCCAGAACGCCCAGCCCGGTACCCAACCGCCCGAACAGGCGCCCGTGCCCAAATGGACCTGGGGCGCCGCCGGCCCCCCGACGATCCGAGTACCAGCGCAAGAAGCGACGGACGAGACTGACCATGGCGCAATCGTCTTGCCAGGTCCCGACGAGACCGTCAGCTTCGACCGCCACATCAAGCCTCTGTTCCGTGCCAAAGACCAACAATCAATGAAGTTCGCCTTCGACCTCTGGTCACGCGACGATGTCACCCAACACGCCGACGACATCCTCACACGACTGCGACAAGGGTCCATGCCCTGTGACGGCGCATGGAACGACGACTGGGTGACCACGTTCCGGCGATGGGTCGACACTGGAAAAAACCCGTGACCTGAAAAACGCCGAGCCCCGCGCCTCCGCCTACGGCGTTTCAGAGCAACAGCTGACGGACGTTCGGGTTGATTGAAGGCGTCTTGGGCACGGATACGTGAAACCGTGTCCGACGGATCAGCGCGTGTCGAGCAGCCCTCGTCCGGTGAGCGCTCTATCCCATTCAGCAACACAATTGAGCGCGAGATCGAAGGCGTCATAGACGGCATCACCGGCTGTGATCTCCCATCGGTGTGCGGCGTCCGATCCGCCGTGGACATCGGCGCTCTGCCGCGATGGCAATGGGCCGTTATCGACCCCGCACCCCGTGAGTGCCGCATGACTTGTGCGATTGGCAAGATCGGCGCAGACGCGAAGGTACGTCGATGTCTTGATCACCTCAGTTGCCCTCTTCCGGGACACCCGGCTCAGTTTGTCGGCGACAAGCCAGTCGCGAAAGTGATGGCAGTTCAGAAAGAACGACAGGAGGTCGTACAAAGCCTCGGCTGAATCGACCTGTCGCCCCTCATAGATCGCAGCGATGCGCCGAAGACCGATCTCCAGGCGCCACCATTGCTTCTCCCACTGCCACCACGGATCAAGCTCGCGCACTTCCTTGCGCAGACGGGCGCGGCGAAGCATGGCCATTCCGACCATTCCGGCAACAAGCCCGACGATGACGCCCAAAGCGATAGCGACGACCAGCGTCGTCGGGTTGTTCATGGTGACCCCCTCGACGTCGTTCGGCTGCGCAGCGAAGACGGCCGCATATCCGCCTCTGATGGAGACATACCGTCGCCGGCTCGATCCGGGTAACGGGAGGTGAGCCCAAGCTTCCTCCGGCATGCTCGTGAGAAGCGCTTCGCCCTGAGCCTCTCGGCCGGCGACCGGACATCGGCCGAGAGGGGCTCAGGACTGGTCGTGGGTCGTTCGGCTCACGGCCGGTTGCTCTGGCCGTTTCCTGCAGGGGCAGACGGGGGACCATGCGCGTCGCTCGCCGAGTTGGGATGCTTCGCTGCATCGGCATTTGCAGGACCGCCGACGGGTTTTGATACAGGCGGAGTTGCTCCGGTGTGTCTGTCGTTGCCACCGGGGGACACGTCGGCGCAAAACGCGCCGATGTTCGCGGTGCCGCCAGCGGCGGTCGCTAACGCCTGGAACGCCGTCGAGTCGAACTTGTTGCCGTTCGTGCCCCCCTGACCCGACGCGTACGCGGTACAGAGACCGGATTTCGCGGGTCCGGTCGCGTCGGGGCCTTGGGTGTTCGCAGGGTCGGGTGCGGACGGTGCCGACGCTGTCGGTGCTGCGGGTTCGCCTGTGCCGGCGCCCCGAGGTATCCGTGGGACGTGCGAGGCAGACGTGGGATTCGGCGCCTCATCTCGGCCGGCCGTCAGCGGCAACGTGTGTGTCGACGCAGCAAGGGCGACACCGCCGACGCCGATGAGCACGGATGCGGCGGCGACAGCCAACGCGGCGCGGCGATGCCAACGCATGCAGTGCCTCCAGAAGCGTGCGGCGGTTCTCGCCGAAAGAGCGTTCCAGGTGGGTTGTGCGTTACAGGCTGACCGCGTGCTTTGCCGTTTCCACCTGTGTGCCGATCTGGCGCGAGCGAGTCGCAGCCGCGCGTCGTTGTGTGTGCAGGGCCGCAACTCGCAGAAGGAAGCGCGCGCACATTGTGCGGGACATCCCGAGTGGCGGGCGGCCAGCCGTGTCCATGGCTGCGACGAGCTTGCCCGGGCGTCAGTTCACGGACGGCTTCCCACGCGACGGCATGGAGGGGTGCTGCGTTCTCGCTCGTTCCGGGTTCCTGCCCTTGAAATGGGGCTCGGGCGGATCTACCCGCCCCGCCGAGATCGCAGCGTCAGGTTCGATCAGTTCGAGGTGGCCGAGGCAGCGCGCCCCACTCGGCGAGGTCTGCGGGCACAGGCTCTTGTCGAAGATGGGCCGGGGAGCCTCGATTCGTTCGCCACAGCGGTTGCACTCGTAGACGTAGCTCTCGACTGGCATCTGGCTCCTTCCGCGGCTGCTGCACAGAAACTGCCCATTCGGAAGGGTAAGCCCGATCCGAGTAAATACGGAGCGGCTCTGACCCGAGATTCGCCGGCCTGCCCCCGGTCGCGCCCGATGTGCCTCGACGTTCATCGGGCTCCTAGGGTGGCTTCCTACCTACCGGTAGGTAGGGCACCCGAGGAGTAGGGATCTCGCATGGACCAGGCCATAGGCCGATCGGCCGACGAGCGGGTCAACGTCGGTTCGTCCGTCCCCTTCTTCCTGCTGCACCTGCTGCCACTGCTCGCGTTCGTGACGGGCGTGACGACGACGGCGGTGGTGCTCTTGCTCGTCACGTTCTTCGGGCGGTTGTTCTTCATTACCGCCGGGTACCACCGCTACTTCGCGCACCGCAGCTACAAGCTCCGGCGGTCGGCGCAGTTCGTGATGGCGTTCGGCGGCGGGACCGCATGCCAAAAGGGCGTCCTGTGGTGGGCCGGATACCACCGTCGTCACCACCGTTTCTCCGATACCGCACGCGACATCCATTCGCCGCGCAAGGGGTTCTGGTGGAGCCACGTGGGATGGATCCTGTGCGACAAGTACTCCAGTACCGATGTCGAATCGATCAGAGACTTCGCCCGGTACCCCGAACTGCGGTTCCTCGATCGGCACGACTGGATTCCCCCGTGGGCCCTCGGGGTCGTCTGCTTTGTGGTCGGCGGTTGGAGCGGCCTTGTTGTCGGGTTCTTCCTGTCGACCGTGCTCCTGTGGCATGCGACGTTCACGGTGAACTCGCTTGCACATGTGTTCGGTCGCCGTCGTTATGACACCCCCGACACGAGCCGCAACTCGCTCCTGGTCGCGTTGCTGACCGGCGGCGAGGGCTGGCACAACAACCACCATCATTACCCGTCCGCCGCGCGCCAGGGCTTCTTCTGGTGGGAGATCGACGTGACCTACTACGCCCTCAAGCTGTTGCGCCTCGTCGGCGTCGCGCGCGATCTGCGAGAGCCACCGCCTCGTGTGCGCATACCGGGACCGGCGACGGATTCGCGCGGCGACTTCGAGGAGCCGGCCGCGGTCTGATCGCCAGCGCTGCCGACAGATGCCCCTGGGGAAGCGGGTGATCGACGAGGTGCTCGAACATCAACCCTCGGCCTTGTCGAGGCGCTCTACGTCTTTCGCCCCCTGCCCGACGGGCGACTCCTCAGCCTCTTGCCGGCTGTCGTGCTGCCGGCGAGCCCGCTTGGCCGCTTGCTTTTCCTGTCGTGCCCGCTCGCGTTCGCGTTTTTGGAATGACGCCCGCTGCCGACCCGCCATGAGCTCTCCTTGTCGCCTTGCGAGGCGCCAGGCGGCACTGGCGTGCCCAGCGCCGTGGGATACCTCGTCAGATGACTCGAACGTTCTGGGCTTCCTCGCCCTTGCGGCCTGGGGCGACGTCGAACTCGACGCGCTGACCCTCGTCCAGGGAGCGATAGCCCTCGCCCTGAATCGCCGAGAAGTGGACAAAGACGTCGTCGCCGCCTTCACGCTGGATGAAGCCGTAACCCTTCTCGGAGTTGAACCATTTCACGGTGCCTTGTGTTGCCATAGTGATTCCCTCGCCAGTTGTCATCCCGCCGGTGTTCGTACCCGGCAATCGGGCCACGTTTGCGTGTGTCGAACTCGAGCAGCGTGATGGGAACGAAGCGGACAGGTCCAGCGGGGCGAACCGAATCCCCGGGACACTGCCCGCAGGGCGGGAGCAGCAGAGAAAGGCCGTACCGTGACCGTCGTCTTCGTACCGCGATCGCGCGGCCGAAGCTAACGCTTGGATTGTACCCGACACCTCGTCCTCGGCGTGGCGCCGAACAGGAACAAATCCCGAGCAACTCGGGCAGGGACGGCCGCAACCCCCATGTCTTCGACCGATTCGCAACGCCCTGGCGGCTGACCAAGGAGCGACGGACAGGGTCAGGGCCGATCCTTGATCCCTGGTGAACTGCTCGCGGCCCGGAAGGTGTGAGCGAGGTTCGGCGTTTGTGCCGGTCCCCGGAGTCGCTCCTTGACCTGCCTGTTCGCGGCACGCGACCCTCCTCTTCCTCGACCGCGCAGGATCGAATCCCGGCGGGGGCGCAACCGATCAAGGCTCGAAGACACGAAGAGGCGTAGCGATGGACACGTACTCGGAGTCTCCCAATCAGAGGATCGGCGCCGAGAACGGCATCGAGTACGTGTACCGCCAGCTCGGCGACGGCACCGTGCCGCTGGTCCTGCTCCAGCACTTCCGCGGCAATCTCGACTACTGGGATCCGCCGCTCGTCGACGCACTTGCCTCGGCTCGCCGGGTCATCACGTTCGACAATGTCGGCGTGGGCGGTTCGACAGGGGCGACGCCGAACACGATCGAGCAGATGGCGCGCGATGCGATCGCGTTCCTCGACGCGTTGCAGCTCGACCAGGTCGACGTCCTCGGGTACTCCATCGGAAGCTTCGTCGCCCAGGCGATCGCGCTCATCCGGCCGGCGCTGTCGCGCAACATCGTGCTCGCGTCCTCGGCGCCGAAGGGCGCGCCGGAGATGCACGGGTGGGCGCCCGAGGTGATCGACGCCGTCGGTCAACCTCAGCCGAACCCCGACGGGTACCTCGACGTGTTCTTCGCCAAGTCGCCATCGAGCCGCCAGGCCGGTCAGCAAACGCTCCAGCGCATCTTCGGGAGAACGAATGACCCCGACCAGCAGACCACCTGGCAGACGAGGCTGGCCCAGTACGACGCGGTGTGCACCTGGGGCATCCCCGACCACTCGCTCCTCGAACGTCTCGGCGCCATCCGGCATCCGGTGTTCGTCGCCAATGGCGACAGCGACCCGATGATCCTCCCCCGCTACTCCTACGTCCTCGGCGGGCTGCTTCCGAACGCGCAGGTGAAGATCTACCCGGACTCGGCGCACGGGTTCCTGTTCCAGCACCACGCCGAGTTCGCCGCCGACCTGGAGGCGTTTCTGCGGGGTCAGGAGCGTTAGAGCGCGAACGCGCCGAACCGCCCATGCGGGCGGCAATGCGAATACTTTTCACTCATGGCTCCGCAGGGGGGGCACGGGACCCTCTCGGCTGACGCGAATGCCGCTCGCTCGTCGGCGATCGCCCTCTGGATCGTCGGCGCCGGCTGGGCGGTGGTGCTGCTCCTGATCCTGCGGCACGCGGTCTTCGTCTCCGACGACTCGATCAGCAACTACGGGCACGTCTGGTTCGTGAGCGACCGGATCTGGCGGCTCCACCACGTGCCCTGGGCGATGCCCGTGATCGGTCACGGCAAGGCCCTGGCGTTCCCGTACGCGTTCCTGCCCTGGCTGAGCGCGGCGCTGCTGCGGCCGGTGCTGGGCGACTGGGTCGTGACCCTTTGGCTGGTCGTGGGGACGATCGGCCTCATCGGGGCGACGTTCTGGGCGTTCCCGGAGCTGCGACGGGGCTGGTGGGCGGCGGCCGTGCTCGTGAATCCGGCACTGGTGGTCGCGTCGATCATCGGGCAGCTGCCCTTCCTCTGGGGCGCGTCGATGCTCGTGGGCGCGGTGGGCGCATGGCGACGACGTCGGTACGCGCTGGCGGCGGTGCTCGCCGGGCTCGGTCAGGCGACGCACCCCGCCGTCGTCCTCCCGATCGGACTCCTCCTCGTCGCCTTCTGGTGGCACTGGGAGCCGGACCGACGTCGGCTCATCCGCTACTACGCGCTGTCGCTCATCCCGGCGATCCCGGCGGCGTGGCTCGTGGTCGCCTCGCCGGTGTTCGTCGACACCTCGCCGGTAGTGGTCGCCACCGCGTTCGTCGGGACGGTCGCGGTCCGAAGCCTCATCCTCGCCGTGCCAATCGCGCTGGTGGCGGTGCAACGACGGTTCGAATCGACGGGGACGCCCTCACTCGCTCCGGCACGGATCGCGGGCGGCGTCTTCGCCGTGTTGTTGCTATCGAACATCGTGTTGATGGAGCCCCTCGAAGCGACGTACTCATGGGGTGGGCTGAACCGGAAGCCCGACACCCAGTTGCTGTCGTTCATCAGGTCGGACAAGTTCGTACCGGGCGCGACCTACCGCATCCTTCGGGCCCACGACGGCAAGATCGGCATGTACCAGGTCGTGGAGCACCACGGGCGGCTCGACTCCGAGTTCTTCCCCGAGAGCATCGCCCGCCACAGCTGGCCCGACGTCGCGGCCTATTCGCAGTTCCTGAAGAACCGTCGGGTCGACTACGTGATCATCTTCGAGAGCTACGACCGCGAATGGCGGACGAACGAGCACGACCTGCTGCGCGAGCTGAAGCATCGGAGCTCCCGGCCGTGCGCCGAGAGCCTCGTCGGCGCGCACACGGTCACCGCGAAGAGGGCCTTCGACGTCTATCGCATCCGGCGCGACTGCTGAGCTGGCGGGATCCGGCGTGCCGGACGCGCCCCCCGGGCCACGCGAGCCCTTGGGGCGACTCGGCCCCCGCGACCAAGAGCCACCGGCAATGCGTCATCATGAGCGGGGGGACGGATCGCCGTATTCGCCGACACCAACCCTGAAATGCCGAAGCCCGCTCAGGTACTCACACGGTTCATGGCCATCATCGTGGTCGGCGGCCTCGCGCTCGGTGTCTGTCTGGCCGCCCTCGTGCCCGGCGCCCGGCAGATCGCGGTGGCGCACACCTACCACGCGACGGTCAACAGCCTGGGCGAGCTGTCCCAGCCGACGACGGTGTACGACGCCGCCGGCAACACCATCGGGAAGCTCGGCGTGCAGGACCGGGACCCGGCCGCGCTCAACGAGGTCCCACAGATCCTGATCAACGCGGTGATCGCGACCGAGGACAAGACGTTCTGGAAGAACCCGGGCATCGACGTCGGCGGCGTCTCGCGCGCCTTCGTCGAGAACCTGACATCGGGAAAGATCAGCCAAGGCGGGTCGACCATCACGCAACAGCTGGTCAAGAACCGCATTCTCGGCAACAAGCGCGATATCCAACGGAAGGCGAAGGAGCTCATCCTCGCCTACCGCCTCAACGACAAATACTCGAAGCGCGAGATCCTGAAGCAGTACCTCAACACGGTCTACTTCGGGCAGGGCTCGTATGGCGTCAAGGCGACGGCGCGGCGCTTCTTCCTCACTCCCGATCCGAACGCGCCCTTCGGCGTACGCGGGAAGCAGATGAGCGAGCTCACCCTTGGCGAGGCCGCGCTGATGGCGGGCCTGATCCAGAACCCCGAGGGCGACAACCCCTTCGTGCACGCCGACCGCGCGCTCAAGCGACGCGGCGAGGTTCTCGCCACGATGGTCAAGCAGCACTACATCACTCAGGACGAGGCGAACCAGGCTGCTCGGGAGCCGCTGCCGACGGTGAAGCCGACGTCCGACCTGCGACCCGACAACGCATGGACCGAGCGCGCGCAAGAGGTCCTGCTCAACGACCCGCGGCTCGGCGCGACTCCTCAGGAGCGGCGCAACAAGCTGCTCCAGGGTGGGCTGCAGGTGTACACGACGGAAGACCCGTCACTCCAGCAGATGGCCGACAACGCGATCGCCAGCGGACTCAACGGGGCCAAGCCGGGATTCGGAGCCGCGCTCGTCGCCATGGACCCCAAAACGGGCTACGTGAAGGCGATGGGCGACAACCGTCCGTATAGCGCGTCGAAGTTCAACCTCGCCGTCGACGGTGCCGGCCGTCAGGTGGGATCGAGCTTCAAGGTCACGACGCTGGCAACGATTCTGCAGAACGGCTACTCACGCAACGACCAGGTCGACGGCACCGATCCCTGCAGCGTGCGCGGCTTCCCCGGTCAGACGAGCAACGCCGAACCCGGCGAGGGGATGATGACCGTCGACACGGCGACGGCGGACTCGGTGAACTGCGCGTTCGTGCGTCTGTCGACGAGCGTGGGGCTCGACAAGGTCATCGACACGGCCCAGAAAATGGGCATGCTTCCCAACGTCGCCGGGCGCCAGCCGGTGAACGAGTGGCGCGTGCTGACGTTCACCCTCGGCGTCGTCTCGATCACGCCGCTCGAGATGGCGAACATCACGTCGACGATCGCCGGTGACGGGATCCACCATGATCCGGTCTTCGTGTCGAAGGTCGTCGGTCCCGACGGCAAGGTGGTCTTCGACGAGACCGGCCGGCCCGGCGCACGCGCGCTCGACCCCGACGTGGCCCACTGCGAGGTCAGCATCCTCCACGGCCCCATCGAGACCGGCACGGCGGCCGGCAAGGGGATCCCGGGCCACGACGCCTTCGGCAAGACGGGGACCAACGACAACCAGATCAGCTCGGCGTTCCTCGGTGGGACGCCCGACCTCGTGTCGTTCGTCTGGCACGGCAACCCCGACGTGGACCAACCGGGCGCCGGGTTCGGAGCCGGCATCCCGAACGCGATTTGGCGCTCCTTCATGATCCCGGCGACCCAGAACATGCCCAACGACCCGTTCCCGGACCCGGGACCGGCGTGTGACGCGCCCGGCAAGGTCGTCGATCCCCTCGCCGGCCGGACCACGGACGTCCCGAAGCCTCCCCCGCCGACCACGGCATCGGCGGCGCCGCCGCCGCCCGAGACACCGGCTCCCGCTCCGGCCCCCGCACCCGAGCCCACCCCGGCCGCGCCGGCGGCCCCACCGGTCGTCCCGAACGGCAACGGCGGCCCGGGCGGCGGTGACGCCGGCCCCGGCGGCGGCCCCGGGGGCGGATAGCGACCGCGGCGCAAGGCGCGTTCAGCGGCCGTTCGGGGGGTCGGGACATCCCCGGCCCGCTCGCCCAGCTTCCTTATCGTCTCCGGACAGGCGCGGTGGCACCGAAGGAGGCGTCATGGCAACGGTGGGCGATCGGCGGGAGACGAGGAGAAGGCTGGAGTCACGGGAGCCGGCATACCGCTTCGGCATCGTTCTGCTGCTGCTCCTTGCGACCTTCATCTTCCTCGCCACCGGACCGACGGGCGACTGGGTCCCGCTCGTGGCCGTCGTGCTCCAGGGCGCCACGCTGATCGCGGCCTTCGCCGCCTCCGGCGTCGGACACCGTCTCTGGCAAATCGGCCTGGTCGTCGTGGTTGGCGCTCTCGTGTCGGCGGCGATCGGGATCTTCATCGGCGGCGACCGGGTCGTCGGCAGTCTCTTCCTGCTCAACCTGCTGCTCGTCGGCACGGCACCCGTTGTCATCATCCATTCGCTGGCACGCCGACGCGTGATCGACCTCCGAACAGTCCTCGGCGCCGTGTGCGTCTACGTGCTCATCGGGATGGTCTGGTCGTTCGCATATTCCGCGATCGGCACGCTGGACTCCGAGCCGTTCTTCGCGCAGCAATCGCACGCCACCGTGGCCGACTACCTCTACTTCAGCTTCGTGACCCTCACAACGACGGGATACGGCGACCTGACCGCTGCCCACGGCTTGGGACGCGCGGTCGCCGTGCTCGAGGCGCTGATCGGTCAGCTGTACCTCGTGACCGTGATCGCCCTGCTCGTGAGCAACATCGGTCGTCGCGGTGGCATCAGGCAACAAGCGGAATAACGGTCAGGTCGGTTCCTCGCCGACGACGGCGGTCAAGAGGAAGCCGCGGCATCGCTCCGGAACCATCGGCCCGGCGTGACACCGAGCGACCGCGTGAAAGCGGCGATGAACGCGCTCGCGCTCTCGTACCCGACCGCGAAGGCGACCGCTGCCACCGACTCGCCGGCGGCGAGAAGCTCGAGCGCTGCGAGCAGCCGGACCTGGCGACGCCACGTCGCGTACGGCATGCCCACATCGGCGACGAAGCGTCGACTGAGCGTGCGGCTGCTCGCGCCGAGCCGACGACCCCAGTCGTCCAAGCCGCGGGCGTCGGCCGGGTCCGACGTGAGGGCGTCCGCGATCGGCAGCAGTAATTCGTCGCGCACCTGAGGGACGACGACGGGACGGTGATCGAGTGCCGTGATGCGATCGATGATCACCGCCATCAGCCGGCCGTCGGGCCCGCCCACCTCGTAGAGGTCCGGGAGGGCAGCCGATTCGAGAATGAGCTCGCGCAGCAACGGTGGGACGGAGACCACGCAGCAGCGGTCGGGCAGGTTCGTCGCCGACTCCGGCTCGACGTACACGCTGCGGAGCGTGAGCGGAGTGGACGATTGCACGTCGTGCCGCATCCAGGACGGCACCCACACCGCCCACTCTGGCGGCACGACGAAGGTGCCGACGTCTGTCGCGACGCGCAGCACGCCGTCAGGCGAGTACACGAGCTGCGCCTTGCGGTGCTCGTGGGCACCCATGCGGTTGCCGTCGGGGTAGCGGTCGGTGCGGACGACCACCGGCCGCGGGACGTCGTCCGCGCGCCGGTGCGGGGTTGTCGTCTGCGAGACAGAGCTTGTCGCCACGGAGCTATCAGCGTCCAGCAATGTCTCGATACGGTCAACCCCATGAGCACCGGACGCCATCGCGACAAGTTCCTGAACGCCTCCGCCATCATCAGCGTCGACGACGTCGCCCGCACCGTCGCCTTCTACGTGGATGAGCTCGGGCTGGAGCTCGAGCACGAGATGTGGGGCGACCCGCCCGAGCACGCCTCGCTCACGGCGGGTGCGACGACCCTGCACTTCGAGAAGAGGTCGCCGACGAAGCCGGCGACCGCGTACGTCACGTTCTACGTCGACGGCGTCGACGAGCTGTTCGCCGACTACCGGGACCGCGGGATCACGATCCTCTCCGAGCCCGAGGATCAACCGTGGGGCGGCCGGATCTTCATGATCGACGACCTGAACGGGAACATGGTCATGTTCGCCGAGCTCACGGAGGAACACGAGCGCCTCGTCGCCGGCGGATAGCTTCTCCCGGCGAGGAGGAGCCCGATGGCTTACGAGCCCGCCGATTGGGAGAGCTTCGCGCTGGCGCACGTCGGCGCGTCGGCGGCGCTGCTCGGCCTCGTGTTCGTCGGCATCTCGATCAACCTGCGCGACATCGTCGGATCGGGTCAGCTGGTGCACCGCGCTGCCGAAGCCGTGGTCCTCCTCGGCTGGGTCCTCGCCACGTCGACGGTCGTGCTGATCCCGGGTCAGGCACGAGGCGCGTTGAGCGCGGAGCTGCTCGTGCTGGCGGTGGTGCTGTTCCTCGTCGTCTCCTTGTTCCAGCGCGACGCCACGATGCAGCCGGTCGATCCCGGCCGACCTGGACCACCGCGAGGATCCGTCGTCCGGCGACGCTCGTTCGGCTTGGGATCCGCTGTCGTGCTCGCCGTCGCCGGCGTCAGCTTGGCGGCCGAGCTCGGCGGCGGCCTCTACTGGTGGCCGGTCGCCGTCCTCGCCGCGTACACCGGCGCTCTCACCAACGCCTGGGTCCTCCTCATCGAGATCCTGCGCTGAGCGTGTTCGAGAACCCGCTGCACGAGGAGTTCGCGTCGTGGGCGCTGGGCTTCGCGCCGTACGGCGGCGCCGACGTCGGCGAAGTGGCGGCGATCGCGGCGGCCGTCGGCGACGGCGGCGACGACGCCTTCTACGACGCGTGGCGAGCGGCGGCCGACCGGCTCGCGAGCGAAGCCAACGACGCCGAGGCAGCCGGGCACGTCGCGAGTGCAGGTGAGTACTCGCTGCACGCCGCCTGCTTCTACGCCGTCGCGTACCACCCCATCTACGGCGTGCCGGTCGACCCGCGTCTGGTCGACAGCTTCCACCGGCAGATCAAGGTCTTCGACACGGCGATGCGGCTCACCGACCCGCCGGTGGAGCCCGTCTCGATCCCGTACGAGCACACGACGATGCCGGCGTACCTCGTGCGCGCGCGTGGCCACGAACGCGAGACTCGCCCGCTGCTGATCGGCACGAACGGCTACGACGCCACCGTGACCGAGATGTACTTCACGTTCGCGGCCGCGGCTGCCGACCGCGGCTACCACTGCCTGTTCTTCGACGGGCCGGGCCAGGGCAAGCTGCTCATCGACGACGGCATGCCGATGCGGGCCGATTGGGAGCACGTCGTGACGCCGGTCGTCGACCACGCTCTGGGCTTCGACGGCGTCGACCCCGACCGCATCGCGCTGACGGGTTGGAGCCTGGGCGGCTATCTCGCCCTGCGCGCCGCCTCGAGCGAGCACCGGCTGGCGGCGTGCATCGCCGACCCCGGCACCGACGGCATCTGGACCGGCTTCGTCGAGATGGCGAAGCAGGCGGGCCTTCCACAGAATGTGGTCGACGCGCTCCCGCGCGCCTCGCAGGACACGCTGGCCGCCCTCCGGGCGGGTATCGACGCCTCGCCGCATGCCAAGTGGGGCGTCATGAAACGCGGCTTCTGGGTGAACGGCGCCGACAACCTGGGCGACTGGCTCGAGGCGGTCGCACCGTTCACGCTCGGCGACCGGGCCCGGGACATCCGGTGCCCGACGCTCCTCACGACGGCCGAGAACGACGCCCTCGGCAAGGGAGCACCGGCGCTGCTGGACGAGCTCACGTGTCCCAAGGCGCTCCTCGAGTTCACGGAGGCCGAGGGCGCCGGCGACCACTGCGAGATCCTGAACCGGTCGCTCCTGAACCGGCGCGTGTTCGACTGGCTCGACGGGGTCTTCGGCGTCTGAGTCAGCCGGCGCGGGTGTCGATGTCGTCCCGGGTGATGACGCCGGCGTCGACGACCAGATCCGTGAGCGCGGCGGTCCACGACTCGTAGTACGGCCGGTCGGGGTCGGCTGCGATGGCGGCGATCAGCCGTCGGCGGAAGTCGTCCCATTCGAGATCTCGCTCCTCGACAACGGCGAGTGCCATGGCCAGGACGCGCCCCTGCCACGGCGCGTCGAACACGAGCTCGCCGTTATCGCGCGGGAGCGCCGCCGCACCCGCCATCCGCTGCACATCGGGTCGGACGACGCCAGTCATGCCGGCCGGGCTACGCCGATCATCGCGTCGCGGCTGACGACGGCAGCGAGCTCCTCCTCACTCGCCCCGTCGGTCCCGGGCGGCCGTTCGGGCACGACGAGGTACCGGACCTCGGCGCTCGAGTCCCACACGCGGATCTCGACGTCCTCGGGCACTTCGCAGCCCATCTCGGCAAGGAGAGCTCGGGGCTCGCGGACCATCCGCGCCCGATACGGCGGGCTCTTGTACCAGGTCGGCGGCAGACCGAGCACCGGCCACGGATAGCACGAGCACAGCGTGCAGACGACGACGTTGTGCACCTGCGGCGTGTTCTCCACGGCGACGAGGTGGTCACCTTCGGGCCCGCCGAAGCCGAGCTCGGCGATCGCAGCGGTCCCGTCGGCGAGCAGCCGCTCCTTGTAGTCGGGGTCGACCCATGCCCGGGCCACGACCTTGGCACCGTTCATCGGTCCGACGTCCTGCGCGTATGCCTCGACGACGCGGTCGATGAACTCTCCGGTGACGACACCCTTCTCGGTCAGCAGGTCTTCGAGAGCTCGGGCGCGTCGTTCCGCATCGCTGAGCGGCTGCGGGTGGTGCCCGTGGTCGTCGCTCATCTCGTCAGGCCGGCTCGAGGTAACGCTCGTAGAGATCGACGTGTACCAAGGCGTTCGGTTCGGACGCGTCGCGCCAGAGCTCGCCGGCGTCGAATCGCACGGAGTAGTTCGGGTCCAGCACCCGCTCGCCGCGATGCGCCTCGATCTCCGGGATCGGCGCGGGCGGGTCGACGCGCACGATGACCCCCCGGCGACCGCGGACATAGCGAGGGCAGCGCGTGTGGCCGGCGAAGTGGACGTCGCGCACGCGAACGGCGTCGCCCACGATGAACTCGGGCGTGTCGTGCGGTGTCATCACGTCGACGCTGCCGGGGTCGACGGCGACCGGGTGCGACAACGGCCACCCTTCGGCGCGGGCGTCGAGCTCGTCACGGGAGATCGTGCCCGCCTCGACGAGCAGGGTCGCGACGGCCGTGAGCCAGTGTTCGTAGTACGAAGACGTCAGGTAGTGTCCGGGCTCCATCCTCTCGATGGCGTGGCGGAACTGCGGGGTGTTGAACCCGCCGGCGGTGAGCGCGCCGCCCGCGACGGCGAAGGTACGGGCCTCCCAGTCGTGGCGGAAGCGCGGCTCGTCGGGATCGACGTGGACGGGGCCGAATCCCTCCATGCCGCCGAGGTCGTGCACGCCGTCCACGAGCGCATCTTCGCATCCGAGGCCGCCGACGTGCCCCTGGGCGAATCGTCGGGTTTGCTCGGTGCTTGAGCCTCCACCCTTTTTCGCCGACACTCCTGTTGTCCCGCCACAGGGTGTGGCGCGGTCATGACACGGGAGGGTGGTGTGCTGCTTGCTGTCGACAGGCTCACCGCAGGATGGGAGACGATCCTCTACCTGATCGCCATAGTGCTCTTCTTGGCCGGGTTCTTCGGATTCAAGGTCACCGCGCAGCGAGTGCGCCTCGAGGCTCTCGGCCTTGCCGTGTTCGTGTTCGTGTTCTTCTGGAACGCGTGGGCTCGCGTCTAGGACGAGGGCGCGCTCTCAGGAATCAGCGTCGAGGCGCTCCCGGTAGCTCATCGGCAACAGCTCGAGGAGCTGGCCGTCGGGATCCCGCACGAAGACCCCGGCACCGATGTTGGTGTCGGCGAGCACCTCGCCGCCGTACTCCGGAACCCGTGAGCACACCACGTCGACGTCGTCCACCGACAGCGAGACGTGCGTCAGCCCGGGCTCGTTCATCACCCGCTCCCGCGCCGGCACCGTGCCCGCCTCGAAGTGGAGGAGCTCGAGGACCAGGCCGTCACGGCGGAGGTACACGGCGGTCATCCCGAGCGGCGTCGGCAGCCGCAAGAGCTTGCTCGACGGGTCGTCGGGAGGGCGCAGCTGGCGCTCGAGCTCGAAGCCGAGCAGCTCCTCGTAGAACCGGCGCGATCGGGCGAGGTCGGTGACGCACTGCCCGACATGGTTGAAGACGAGGCCGCCCTCCACGGAGTCGGAGGCTAGCGAGACACGCGATGATCAGGAGCGGGCGCCCTCGTCCAGCCATGTCCGAGTCGCCACACCACGGGCGGGAGGCACCTCGTGGACGAGCTGGCGACCCTCCCGGTAACGCGCCAAATTCTCGACGAAGAGGTCGACGACACGGCCGTGGCGGGCGAGCCCACCCGCCGAAGAGTGCGGTGTGAGCACGACCTTGGGATGGCCCCAGAACGGGCTGTCGGCGGGCAGCGGCTCGGTGGCGAACACGTCGAGGATCGCCGCCTCGGGTCGGCCCCGATCGAGCGCAGCGAGGAGCGCGGGCTCGTCGACCAGCGCCCCGCGGGCCACGTTGACGAGCACCGACCCGGGCGCCATCGCAGCGAGGAACGCTTCGTCGACCATACCGGTGGTCTCGGGTGTCGCCGGCGCCGCCAGCACGACGACATCACAGCGTGGCAACGCGTGGAGCAGAGCGTCGCGGCCGAGCATCTCGTGGACCGGCTCGTCACCCACCGGCCGGCGGCGGTGACCGAGCACGCGCACGCCGAGCGCCCGGACCCGTTCGGCGACCGCCGAGCCGATGGCGCCGACGCCGACCACGAGCCACGTCGTAGCGAAGACCTCGCGGAACTCGTGGGGTCGCCATTCGTGGTCGGCTCGCGCGACCGCCCATTCATCGGCCCGCTGGAAATGCGCCAGCACGGCCTGGATCACGTACTCGGCAATCGGGATCGCGTTCACGTGCGCGCCCGTGATCCGCATGCCGTGTTCGAAGAGGCGGTCGTACAGCGCGATGTAGCCGGCCGCCGGCGACTGGAACCACTGCAACGATGTCGTTCGGAGCAGGATCTCGAACCACGATGCCGCGCCGCCACGGAAGAAGATGTCACCAGTCGCGCAGGCGACCTCCGGCCTGACGGCGTCAGCGTCGACCGCGCTTCCGCCGATCGTGAGCCGGCCGTCGCGCTGCATGCGCACCTGCTCGATGGGCCGGCCGACACGATCGCTACGTTCGTCCAGGAGACGGCCAGCCGTCTCGGTGAGCAGAGCTTGCACGGCGTCGAGCGTAAAGGTCGGACGTTCAGTTCGCGGCCCGCTCGCGGTAGCGGTCGCGCAGCAGCCGCTTGTAGATCTTGCCGTTGTCCTGTCGCGGCAGACGGTCGACGAACTCGACGCGGCGAGGGGACTTGTAGTGCGCAAGCCGGTCGCGGCAGAAGGCGACGAGCTCGTCTGCGAGCTCGTCGCCCGGCGAGCGGTCGGCGCGGAGCTCGATCACGGCCAGCACGTCTTCACCCCACTCCGCGTTGGGCACGCCGATGACGGCGGCGTCGGCGACCGCTGGGTGCTCGAGCAGCACGGCGTCGACCTCCGCCGGATAGATGTTGACGCCACCCGAGATGATGAGGTTGGCGCTCCGGTCGGTGAGGAACAGGAACCCGTCCTCGTCGAAGTAGCCCATGTCGCCGAGGGTGAAGTGACGGTCGCGGTAGGACGACTTCGTCTTGGCCGGGTCCTTGAAGTACTCGAACGGCACCTCCGACGCCTTGAACCAGACCAGCCCGACCTCGCCCGGCGGCATGCGGTTCCCTTCTTCGTCGCCGACCACGACCTGGTCGTCCGGGACGGGCTTGCCGACGGTGCCGGGCTTGCGCAGCCACGTGCGGGCATCGACCCAGGTCCCGAGCCCCTCGGTGGCGGCGTAGTACTCGTTCACGACTGGGCCCCACCACTCGATGAGACGCTGCTTCACCCCGACCGGGCACGGCGCCGCGCCGT
This sequence comes from Acidimicrobiia bacterium, assembly GCA_035316025.1. GTDB lineage: Bacteria > Actinomycetota > Acidimicrobiia > IMCC26256 > JACDBD01 > JALZAA01. Next base: position 55,627 of record DATFXL010000126.1, on the reverse strand, counting down.
GGAGGACGTTGTGCAAGGACGAGATGTCGTAAAGCTCACGTACATCGTCGGGCAGCCCGAGGAGCTGATGGAACATGGTTGGCACCATGTGCGTGTGCGTGACACGGTGCGCGTCGATCAGGCGGAGCGCCTCCTCGGGATCCCATGCCGGCATCAACACGATCGTGATCCCCGCGATCAACGGCGCGTTGAGCGAGAACAGCAGGGGCGCGGCGTGGTACAGCGGCCCGGTGAGGAGATGCACGTTGCCGTCGCGGTACGCCGCTCGGGCCAGCGTCACGGCAGTCGCGAGCGACGCGTCGTCGCGGAACACGCCCTTCGGCCGTCCTGTGGTCCCGGAGGTGTAGAGCATCTGCGAGCCCAGCACCGGATCGGAAAGGTCCTCGCCCGGTTCGGCGGCGACGGCGGTGTCGTAGTCCTCGAAGCCGTCGATCGATCCGGCGACGGCCAGGCGCGCGGTCTCGCTGAGCGCGGCGTCGGCTGCGCCGCGGGCGACGGCCGCGAAACGGGCCTCGGCCACGAACGCCCGCGCCTCGCAGTCTTCGACGATGTAGCCGGCCTCGTCCGCGGTGAGATGCCAGTTCACGGTTGTGAGGCGCAAGCCTGTCCGCTGGGTCGCGAGGAGGACCTCCACGAACTCGATCCGGTTCGAACACAGGAGCGCGACGGCATCCCCGCGCTGCAAGCCGCGCCGCCGCAACACGCGCGCCAGCCGGTTGGCGCGTGCGTTCAGGTCGCCGTAGGTGAGCGTCGCCTCCGGGGTGATCAGCGCAGGGAGGTCGGGCCGGCGCGCCGCGTGCCAGCCGACCGCCATCCCGCGGTCGGCCCATGCCAGCAGCTCGTCGAGCTCGGTGTCCACGCGCCCCCCTCTGCGGTGAATCCCGGCGGCGGTGACGATACTCCCGGGTACGGTCCCCGGCGTGAGCGGCCGCTCCGATTACGTCTTCGGTGACACCGAGCCGGCGGCGCGTCGCCTCGCCCTGGTGGCCGAGCGGTGGAGATCGCCGAGTGCGGTATTCCTGCGTGACGACGTGCCGAAGCAGCCGCGACTCGCTCTCGACTTGGGCTGCGGACCGGGGCACACGACGCGCCTGGTCGCAACGATCACGGGCGCGACGAGGACGGTGGGGCTCGATTCCTCCGAATCGTTCATCGCCCGCGCCCGCGCCGACGAGCCGCCGGGGGTGGCGTTCGTCGAGCACGACCTGATGGAACTGCCGTTCCCGACGGGTCGCGCGAATCTGGCGTACGCCCGCTTCGTCCTGTCGCACATTCCTCGCCCCGATCGGGTGGTGCGGGCATGGATGACCCAGCTCGAGCTGGGCGGGGTGCTGGCGCTCGACGAAGTGGAGTGGATCCGAACAAGCGATCCGGTGTTGCGCCGTTATCTCACGATGCTGGCGGCGCTGATCGAGGCGCGCGGCACCTCGCTCGCCGCCGGGCCGATCGTCGACAAGTTCGACGGTGGGCGGGACGGGCGGAAGCGGACGAGCGTGGTGCGCGTCCATCCGGTCCCGGTCCCGCTGGCGGCCGAGCTGTTCGCACTGAATTTCGCGACGTGGCGCGAGGACCCCTTCGTCCGGGACAGACACGGCCGCGGCGACCTCGACGACCTGGAGGGCGCGCTCGGCCAGCTCGTGAAGGGACCGAGAGGGCCGACGATCACCTGGGGCATGCGTCAAGTGACGTTCGAGCGATCCGGCTAGGTCAGCGCTCCCGAAAGTCGAACGCGACCTTGATGGCGGCGCTGCGGTCCTGCGTGGCCAGCGCAGTGAAGGCGTCGCGCCAGTCGTCGAGCACGAAGGTGTGGGTGAGCATGCCCGTGAGGTCGACTCGCCCTTCCCGCACCAGGTCGAGGTAGTGCTGGATTCCGTGCCGGCGAACACCGTCGACCTCCTCGACGCCGAACGCGTTCGAGCCGACCAGCGACAGCTCCTTGAAGTACAGCGGCGTGTCCTCCCAGAACGTCGGCCCGTGGACACCTGCTTTCACGAGGGTGCCGCGGGCCTTGAGGACGCGCGCGCCCACCTCGAACGTCTCTTGCTTGCCGATGGTGTCGTACACCACGTCGATCTCGCCCGGGTAGGCCATCGGCAACCCATCACTCGGCTGGAGCACACCGCCGGACCACGCCGCGGCCTCCTCGATCACGCGCAGCGCAGGTTCGTGGTGGATGACGGTGGCGCCGAGCTTGCGCGCCAAGGCGGCCTGAGCTTCGAAGCGGGCGACGACGAGCACCTCGACGTCCGGGTGGAGCGAACGGATGATGGCGGTCGCGCACGTTCCCAAGGCTCCGGAGCCGTACACCATCACCTTGCCGCCCGGTACCGGCGGATGCCGGGTCACGGAGTGCAGGCTGACCGCGAACGGGTCGGCGAACACGGCGAGCTCGTCCGGCACCTCCTCGGGGACCTTGAACAGCTGCGTGTCGTGGGCGGGCATCAGCTGCGCGTACCCGCCGCCAGCGTCCTTCGAGGTACCGCTGTGGATGCCCGGCGCAATCGGGCCCACGCTGAAGTTCCAGCACAGGCTGAGGTCGCCCGCCTCGCACGCGGGACAGATCGGGTCGACGCCCCGGGGACGGCACGACAGCCAGGGGTTCAGCACGACGCGGTCCCCGACCTCGAGCCCCTCGGCCTCGGGGCCGAGGGCGACGACGTCGGCGACGACCTCGTGCCCGAGCACCTGCGGCAGCGAGAAGAAGCCCTTCATCGGGTTGTCGGGGGTGGCCACGTTCACCCAGTCCATGAACACCTGCTTGGCATCCGAACCGCAAATGCCGGTGAGGCGAGGACGGGTCACGACCCAGTCCGGCAGAAGGAACCCGGGGTCGTCGAGCTCTTCCTGCCTCATCGGCGTGTGCGCGAGGCCCCGCAGCAGATGGTTGTCCTCGTCCGGCTCCGGCTGCGGCTCGGGCGCAACGCCGTACAGCAGACCTCGCATCCACTTCCCCCGCTTCGGCGGCTGGCAGCAGCGTCAGCGTAGGGCGCGCCGGTGAGTCGCCGGGCGGCGGCCGCTCCGAGGCCCGGACCAGCTGCCGATCACGCGCCGCTGCCGTACGGGCGAGTGATCACCTCGAGGAGGTGGCCGTCAGGATCCTCGAAGTACACGCCGCGGCCGCCGTCGTTGCGATTGATCTCGCCGGCCCGGCTCTGCATCGGGTCGGCCCAGTGCTCGAGGCCGCGCTCTCGGATGCGGCCGTACACGTCGTCGAAGTCGTCTTCGCCGATCAGGAACGCGTAGTGCTGGTGTGCGATCTCGCCGTCCGTGTCGTGGAAGTCGAGCGACACGTCGTTGTCGACGTCGACGATGTGGAACGGTCCCCACGGCTTGGGCTCGGGCCGGCCGAGCATCTCGGCGAGGAACGCGGCCGACCGGCGCTTGTCTCGGCTCCAGACGATCGTGTGGTTCAGCTGCACGCTCACGACGCTCATGGTAGGTGCGCCGCGACTCATTTCCGTACGGCCAGGTCCTGATAGTCGACGGCCACGCCGTCGGCGTCGGCGTCGAACTGGAAGGTGCCGTACAGGTCGTCGGAGTAGACCCACCGGTCGGCTGCCACACGGCGGTAGCGCTGCAGGAGCGGCCGCACCGACAGCGCGGGCGTCTCGACGTAGGCGGCCAGCACCTCCACCTCGCCGCCGACGTGGGGCGCGACTCGGCGGGTCACGAAGGCGTTCGTGAAGGGATTGCCCGCCAGGTCGAGATCGGTGCACCCGTCGAGGGTGGGGTCGCGACGGCCGTCCCGCGTCCAGGTCCCGTCCGACGACGCCAGTTCGAGCGTACGGGCGCCCGCGTCGTCGATGACTTCGACCGTCGTCCGCCGGTGCCGCCAACCGGCGTCGAGCAGCACCCGGAAGTGCGCTCCCCATCGGGTCCCGTCCTCGGCGCAGATCTCGTAGCCATGGGCCTCCACCCCGGCGACGTCCTCGTCCAACCGGACGTACACGGACCCGTCGAGGTCGAGCCGGCCCCAGACGTAAGAACGGGCGCCCACTATGCCGCGAGCTCGGTGCGCATCTTGGCGACGAGCCCCGCGAACATCGGATAGACATCCTCACCGAGCGCGTCGACCGAGGGCTTCCACATCTCCCAACGCTCGATGAGTCTGCGCCCCAGGAGGAGCCGGACGAGCTCGAAGTTCACGGCGCCGACGCGCTCGAGCGCGCCGAGCTGCTCGAAGTAGTCGAGCTCTCGGTAGAGCACGTACGCCTCGGCGGCGTTGCTCTCGACGTAGTTCAGGAACGCGGCCTTGAGCTCCTCCTTCGTCCTGAACCCGGCGACGAGCCGTCGTGTCTCGACCATCGGCGCTTCGTCCCAGCGGCGGACGAAGTCGGCGCCGACCTGGGCCTGGCGTGTATGGCGCGCTTCGCGCACCTGCTGGGCCGCGAACAGCGCCGCCCCGACCGCGCTGAGCCAGCCGACCGCGCTGACCACGGTTGCCACGGCCGTGACCTGCTCGGCCCAGTTCGGCATCGCCCTCAGCTGTCCTGGCGGCGAAGCTGGGCGAGGGCATCGGCGACCATGGTGTCGGTGATGCGATCGCCCAGCTGGGCGGCGGCGGCCTCGACCGCCTCGCGGCTGCCGAGTGGATCGGCCGCCCGAGCACGCGCCATGCGGTCCTCGCGGCTCAGCCATCGGGCGAGCTCCGCCGCCGACGCCCCGGAGAGCTCGGGTCGCTCCTCGAACAGGTAGCGGAGCTGGCCGACCACGCGCGAGACCGACGGCGCGTCCGACACTGTCAGCTCACCCCGCGATCGCGGCCTTCCCAATAGGGGCCTCGGAGCTTGAACTTCTGGAGCTTGCCGGTTGCCGTGCGCGCCAGCTCCGAGCGGAACTCGACGGTCGTCGGGCACTTGTAGTGGGCGAGGTGCTCCCGGGCGTGCCCGATGAGGTCGGTTTCGCTCGCGTCGGAGCCGGGCGCCAGCACGACCAGCGCCTTCACCGTCTCGCCCCACTTCTCGTCCGGGACACCGATCACGGCGACCTCGGCGACCGCCGGGTGCGAGAAGAGGCAGTCCTCGACCTCGATCGAGGACACGTTCTCGCCGCCCGAGATGATGACGTCCTTCTTGCGGTCGGAGATCGACAGGTAGCTCTCGTCGTCGATCACACCGCCGTCACCGGTTCGAAACCACCCGTCGGGGATCGCTTCGCCGGTCGCGTCGGGCTGTTCCCAGTACCCGTCCATGATGACGTTGGCGCGTGCGTGCACCTCTCCTTCGGCGTCCACGCGTAGTTGCACCCCGAGGGTCGGCGCGCCGGCGCGACCGAGTTGCTGCGCCCGCTCTCCCGGCGAGAGGTCGTCGTACTCGACGCGGCTGCGGTTCATCGTCAGGAGGGGCGCCGTCTCGGTGAGCCCGTAGATCTGGATGAACTCCCAGCCGAGCTCCTTCTCGACCCGCTCGATCGTCCGGGTTGGCGGTGGCGCGCCGGCGACCACGATCCGCGTGCGACCCCGCCCTGGGATCTCACCCTGCCACTGTGCGGCCGCGTCGAGAACGGCGTTCACGACGGCGGGGGCGCCGTTGAGAAGAGTGACGCCATGCGCGTCGACACGGCGGAGGATCTCGGCGCCGTCGATCTTGCGGATCACGACGTGACGGCCGCCCATGCCGGTGACCGCGTACGGCATCCCCCAGCCGTTGCAATGGAACATCGGCAGCGTGTGCAGGTACACGTCGCGGTCGTTCACTCCGGTATGCCATCCGAAGACGCTCGCATTGATCCACACGTTCCGATGCGTCAATTGCACGCCCTTGGGACGCGCCGTGGTGCCACTCGTGTAGTTGATCGTCGCGGTGGCGTCCTCGTCGGGCTCCCACGACTCGGGCTCGACGCCCTCGAGGAAGAGCTCCTCGTCGGCTTGGGTGCCCATCACGAACCGGTGCTTGGCGCCGACGCTCGACAGCGCGTCGTCGAGCTCGGGATCGACGAGCACCATCGAAGCGCCTGAGTGCTCGACGATGTAGCCGACCTCATCGGCGTTCAGCCGGAAGTTGACCGGGACGAGGATCCGGCCCGATCCGCTCACGCCGAAGAACGAGATGAAGAGGCGGGCGGCGTTCGGCGACACGATGGCGACGCGCTCGCCGAAGCCGATCCCGAAGTGGTCGAGCGCAGCGGCTTGAGCCCGGGCGAGCTCGCGCACGCGCCGGTACGTCAGCTCGCCGAGCGACGCCGCCGGCTGATCGGGCTCGTCGACGATGCCGATCCGCTCGCTGTACACGAGGGCGGCGCGCTCGAGGAAGTCGTTGACCGTGAGTGGCACTCTCATGCCGGCCCCCCTTTTTCGATCGCGCTCGGCCGACGTGGATGCTACCGAGGGGTCACACCGGGACGCACCGAGCGCAATGGCTCGCCGTTCGTCCACGCCGCCGGATTGCCGGGGCGGAAGCGGTGGCCGGCGCCCTCCTCCGCGATGCGTCGGCGCGCCATCTCTTCGGCGGCGCGCCCCGGAGGTATTCCCCCCTCACGGGCGATCGCGAAGACACGGCGCACGGTCTCGGCGATCTCGGCGGTGCGTCGCCGGGCGCGGTCACGGTCGTAGCCGACGAACTCCTCGGCGAGGTTGATGATCCCGCCTGCGTTCACGACGAAGTCCGGCGCATACAGGATTCCCCGCGCTGCGAGCGCGTCGTCGTCGGCAGGCTCGGCGAGCTGATTGTTGGCGGCGCCGCACACCGCCCGGCATTGCAACCGCGGGATGCTCTTCTCGTCGAGCACGGCTCCGAGCGCACACGGCGCCAGCACGTCGCACTCCTCCTCCAGCGCCCGCTCGATCGGGATGGCCTCGGCGCCGATCTCGCGTGCGAGCGCGTCCACCCGGTTCCTGTTCACGTCGGCGACGCCGACGCGAGCGCCCGCGTCGACCACCATGCGCGCCAGATGCGTCCCGACGTGACCGACGCCGTCCACGACGACCCGCTTGCCCTCGAGTGCAGCGTCGCCGTCGAGCTCCTCCAGCACCGCGCCCATCGCCCGCACCACGCCGTACGCGGTCATGGGCGAGGGATCGCCGGACCCGCCGGGCCCGTCGAGCCCGGTCACCCAAGGCGTCTCCGACGCGATGACGTCCATGTCGTGCGGCGTAGCGCCCACGTCCTCGGCGGCGATGTAGCGACCACCGAGATCGCCGATCGCCCGGCCCATCGCACGGAGCAGCCCGTCTCGGCGCGGGACGTCGGGGTCGTCGACGAGGACCACCGCTTTGCCGCCGCCCTGATGGAGCCCGGCCGCTGCCGCCTTGAGGCTCATCGCCTGCGACAGGCGGAGCGCGTCGACGACGGCATCGTGCTCGGACGGGTAGTGCCAGAAGCGGATGCCTCCCAGGGACGGTCCGAGCGCCGTCGAGTGCACGGCGATCACGGCCCGGAGCCCGGACGGCGCGTCGGCGACGAACACGACCTGTTCGTGGCCCATCACGGTCATCAGCTCGGTGACCGCGCCGTCCGTGTCCATCCATGGCCTCGCTGTCGCTGTCGCGACCGACGGTACTGTGCCGCGCACCGTCCTGGTGCACGGTCGGGGGAAGGGAGCGCTCATGGCTCGCGTCAAGGTCGGCGTCCAGCTCGCGCAACAGGACACGACCATCGACGAGTTGCGCCGGGCCTGGCAAGAGGCCGACGAGATCGGCGTCGACTCGATCTGGGTATGGGACCACTTCTTCCCGTTGTACGGCGACCCGGACGCCAACCATTTCGAGGCGTACTCGTTGCTCGGCGCCATGGCCGTCGACACCAGCCGGGCGCGCTTCGGCGCGCTCGTGACCTGCTACGCGTACCGCAACCCCAACCTCCTGGCCGACCTGGCGCGCACACTGCATCGCCTCAGTGGCGAACGCTTCGTCCTCGGAATCGGCTCGGGCTGGTTCGAGCGCGACTTCCGCGAGTACGGCTACGAGTTCGGGACCGCTGCTGGCCGCCTGCGCGCGCTCGACCACGGACTTCCCGTCATCAAGGCACGCCTGGCCGATCTGCGTCCCCCGGCCGCGGACCTACCCATCCTCGTCGCCGGCGCGGGCGAGCAGGTCACGCTGCGGCTCGCGGCCGAGCACGCGGATGCGTGGAACACGTTCGGGCCGCCGGCGATCTTCCGCCGCAAGAATCAAGTGCTCGACGAGTGGTGCGCGGACGTCGGGCGCGATCCGGCCGCGATCGAGCGCACTGTTGCGATCCGGCCAGACGAAGTCGGCGCGCTCGACACCTACGTCGACGCGGGCGCCGACCACGTGATCGTGATGACCGCGGCGCCGTACGACCTCGAACCGGTGCGGCGAGCTCTCACCTGAGTCTCAGAGGCGCACGATGTGTATCGGTTCTGGCCCTGCGCGAAGCTCACCCTTCGTGCGCGCCCGGCCCACCGTTCTCGTTGCCGTCGCCCTCCTGGGCGTCATCGGTCTGGTCGCGTCCGCCTGCTCGGGTGAGAAGGACCGAACCGTGCAACGCGCGCCGAGCACCCCCGCGACGACGGCCACTCCCGCCACCGCACCGGCTACGACAGATGCAAAGCCCGACAACGTCTACCAGTACACGCAGGCGAACCAACTCGCCCCGTCGGTCCAGGACATCCCCACCCGCGTGTACGTGCCGAACTCGATGTCGAACACTGTCAGCGTGATCGATCCCAACTCGATGACGGTGGTAGATCAGTACCCGGTGAAGGAGCTTCCCCAACACGTCGTGCCGTCCTGGGACATGCAGACGCTGTACGTGAACAACAACAACGGCAACACACTCACCCCGATCGATCCGCGGAGCGGCAAGCCCGGCGCCGACATTCCCATCGACGACCCCTACAACCTCTACTTCTCCCCCGATGGGACGAAGGCGATCGTGATGGCAGAGCGCAACAACGCCATCGACTTCTACGACCCGAGGACCTGGACGTTGATCAAGAAGGTGCCGATTCCGCACGCGGGCGTCAATCACGCCGAGTTCAGTGCCGACGGCAAGACGATGGTGGCAAGCTGCGAGTTCTCGGGGTACCTGGTACGCATCGACCTCGACCGCATGGAGATCACCGGCGAGCTCAACGTGGGTGGCAAGCCCGTCGACGTGAAGCTCTCTCCGGACGGCAGTGTGATGTTCAACGCCAACGAGACCAAGGACGGAGTCACGGTCGTCGACTGGGCCAACATGCGGGAGCTCGGCTTCATCGACACGGGCAAGGGAGCACACGGCCTGTACCCCAGCCGTGACGGCACGAAGCTCTACGTGACCAACCGCGGTGCCGGATCGGTGACGGTCATCGACTTCGCCACGCAGAAGGTCGACGGCACGTGGCACACGGGCGGCAGCCCCGACATGGGCGGCGTCAGCAGCGACGGGAAGCAGCTGTGGCTCAGCGGCCGGTACAACTCCGAGGTGTACGTGATCGACACGACCACCGGGCAGCTGATCAAGACGATCCCCGTCGGCGCCGGTCCCCACGGCCTCGCGATCTTCCCGCAACCGGGCCGCTACAGCATGGGTCACACCGGTAACTACCGCTGACGCCGGTCGGCCTCAGCCGGTGGTCAGCTCGACGACGGTGGCGACCGGCGCGCGGTCGGTGCCCTGGCCGCCGACGAGATACGCGGTACCCCCGATCGTCGTCACCGCGGCGTCGGTGACGGGTGCGGGAAGCGTGCCCGCCGCCGAGACGGTCCCACCGCGAGGGTCGAAGCGGAGCACCTGCCCCGTGACCTGGTTGTCGACGAATCCGCCGAGGACGTACACCTGTCCCGCGATCTCCACCGCGCTCGCGTGCGACAGCGGGGCCGGGAGCTGACCGACGACGGTCACCCGCCCCGTCCCGGTGTCGATCTTCTGGATGGAGCGGGTGTCGCCGCCTCCGACATTGGCCACGCCTCCGAATACGTAGATGGCTCCGTCGGCGGCGGCTGCGGCCGGGTAACGCACGGGCTCCGCCAGCGCGCCGAAGGTGCGATAGTGCGCGCCGTCGTCGCTGACGAGCACGTTCGCCGATATCTGATGCCCGTCGAACCCGCCCACGACGTACACCTTCCCCTCGACCGTCGCCGAGACGTGGTCGGAGAGCGGGCCGGGGACGCTCCCGACGGCCTTGCCGCCCGAGCCCGCCTCGAACGACTGCACCGATGCGCTTCCTTCCTCACCGGCACCACCCGCGATCACGAGGTACGACCCGTTCACGAAGGCACCGGCGGCGTCGTGCACAGGTTGCGCGAGGGAGCCCAGCGCCTGCGATCCGCCGCTCGACGGATCGACGCGGACGACGCGGCCGGTCGTCTGTCGCGACGCGTCGAGGCCGCCCAACACGACGAGGCCCTTCCCGTCGGTGAGCGCCACCTCTCGTGACGACGGCGCCGGCAGCTTCCACGGCGCCGGAGCGACCCTGAGCGCGCCGGCGCCCGTCGTCGTGGGCGTCGACGACGGCGTGGTCGTCGACGCGGTCGTCGCAGGAGCGCGCTTCGAGGCGCTGCCATCGCCCCCGCCGCTGCCGCACGCGGCGACGAACAGTGCGAGCGCACAGAGCAGCGCGACGCGGTTGGCGGACGGGGGCACTCCGGCACCCTTGCACACGAAACGCGAGCGGCCCGAGTCGAGACCGGAGCGCTACCATCGGGCTGACCCGTGGGGAGCTCGGGACAGCCGGGCTGAGAGGGTGACCGGGCCGATCGGCGCGTCACCGACCCGTGGAACCTGCACCGGGTAATTCCGGCGAAGGGAGTCAGGGAGATCGTGGACGCGTCCCGCGCGGTGGCGCTGGTGTTCGCGGGCGGCGATCCCGTCGACGAGGATGTCGCGGCTCGCGTTCCGACCGGCGCGGTGACGGTCGTAGCGGCCGACTCGGGCGTGGAGCACGCGCTCGCGCTCGGATGCCGGGTCGACCTCGTGGTCGGCGACTTCGATTCGGCCGATCCGGCGGCCGTCGAGGCGGCGGTCGCAGACGGGGCCAAGGTTCGTCGCTACCCGGAAGCCAAGGACGCGAGCGACCTCGAGCTCGCGATGCACGCGGCTCTCGAGCGCGGGGCGTCTCACCTGGTCGTCGTGGGCGGTGCCGGCGGGCGTCTCGACCATCTCCTCGCCAACACGCTGCTCCTGGCGTCCCCGTCGTTCGCCGACATCGAGGTCGAAGCGATCGTCGGCCGCACCCGCATCACCGTGATCCGGTACCTCGCCCGTCTGACGGGCACGCCCGGTGACGTGTGCTCGCTGTTCGCGGTCGGCGGTCCGGCGCGCAGGGTGCGAACGTCGGGCTTGCGGTACCCGCTCGACGGCGAGGACCTCCTGCCCGGTTCCACCCGCGGGCTGAGCAACGAGCTCGTCGACCCCGTCGTCACCGTCTCGATCGAGCACGGCACGCTGCTGGCCCTGCAACCAGACTTCGGAGGAACCTGACCATGCGCCGATCCCACGCACTCGTCCTCACCCTCTCGCTGCTCGTGGTGGCGGCGATCGTCGCCGGGCCGGTCGCGGCGTCGGCGTCGGCGCCGCGCCGCTCCGGCAACACGACGATCACCCTGATGTCGCACGATTCGTTCGCGGCCTCGAAGAAGGTCATGCGAGCGTTCACGAAGAAAACGGGGGTCACCGTCAAAGTTCTGCCGTCGGGAGACGCCGGCGCAGCCGTCAACCAGGCGATCCTCACCAAGAGCAACCCGCTCGGCGACGTCTTCTTCGGCATCGACAACACGCTCCTGAGTCGGGGGCTCGACGCCGGCATCTTCGTGCCGTACAAGTCGCCGGAGCTGGCGAACATCTCGAAGGATCTCCAGCTCGATCCCAAGAACCGTGTCACGCCGATCGACACCGGCGACGTGTGCGTCAACTTCGACCGCAAGTACTTCACCGACAGGAACTTGACCGTCCCGCAAACGCTCGACGATCTCGCGAAGCCGGAGTACAAGGGCCTGCTCGTCGTCGAGAACCCGGCCACGTCGTCGCCGGGTCTCGCCTTCCTCCTCAGTACGGTCAGCAAGTTCGGGCCCGACGGTTGGCGCGGCTACTGGGAGAAACTGCGGGACAACGGCGTCAAAGTCGTCGACGGCTGGGAGCAGGCGTACAACACCGAGTTCTCGGGCAGCGCCGGGAAAGGTGACTACCCCCTCGTGGTGTCGTACGCGACCAGCCCGCCGGCGGAGGTCGTGAACGCGAATCCGCAGCCGGAGGAGCCGCCGACGGGCGCGCTGCTCGACACCTGCTTCCGCCAGATCGAGTTCGCCGGGATCCTGAAGGGCACGACGCACGAGAAGGCGGCGAAGCAGTTCATCAACTTCATGCTGTCGGACCAGTTCCAGCAGGACATGCCACTCCAGATGTACGTGTTCCCCGCCCGCGACGGCACGAAGCTGCCGAGCGTGTTCGTAAAGTACGCCAAGGTCGCGCCTCACCCGTTCTCGCTGTCCCAACAGGAGATCGCCAAGAACCGCGACCAGTGGATCGACCAGTGGACGAACACCGTGCTCCGATGATCGAGGACCGCTGATGCGTACCTCCACCAACAATGGGTTGGTACGGATGCGCATCGACCGCGGCCGCCTCGTCCGCGGACTCATGCTCGCGGTGCCGATCGCGTTCCTCGGCGTGTTCTTCGTGTACCCGGTGGCTTCGATCGTCGGGCGCGGGCTCACGCCGGGCGGATCGCTCGACCTCAGCCCACTGGCCGACGTCGTCACGGACGCCCGGTTCCGGGGCGTCGCATGGTTCACGATCTGGCAGGCGACGGTGTCGACCGCGCTCACGGTGCTCGTGGCACTGCCCGGCGCGTACGTGTTCGCACGGTTCGATTTCCGCGGGAAACGCCTCCTGCGGGCGGCCGTGCTCGTGCCGTTCGTCCTGCCGACGGTCGTGGTCGGCTCGGCGTTCCTCGCGCTGCTCGGCGAGGGTGGTCCACTCGGGTTCCTCGGCCTCGATCAGTCGGTAGCCGCCATCCTCGTGGCCCACGTCTTCTTCAACTACGCAGTGGTCGTGCTCATCGTGGGCGGCTTGTGGGCGCACCTCGACCCCCGCCAGGAGGACGCCGCTCGGGTGCTCGGCGCCGGCCGGTGGCAGACCTTCCGCTCGGTCACCCTCCCGTCATTGCGCCCGGCGATCGCGGCCGCGGCCGCGATCGTGTTCCTGTTCGACTTCACGTCCTTCGGCGTGATCCTGATCCTCGGCGGGCCGAGCTACTCGACGCTCGAGACCGAGATCTACCGGCAGACCGTGCAGTTCCTCGACCTGCCGCAGGCGGCGGCGCTGTCGATCGTGCAGATGGTCGCGGTCGTGGTCGTGCTGCTCGTCGCGGGACGCGCACAGGGACGGCGGGCTGAGGCGCTGCGCCTGCGGGCCGTTGCAGAGACCTCTCGGCGGCCGCGCACCGGCGGAGAGCGCGCCGTGGTCGGGCTCAACCTCGCCGTGATGGCCGTGCTTCTCGGTGGCCCCATCGCCGTCCTCGTTGTGCGCTCGTTCGACACCGCCGGCGGCTACAGCTTCGGGTTCTACCGCGCGCTGTCCGAGCTCCGGCAGACCAGCACGTTGTTCGTGCCGCCGGTCGAAGCCGTACGCAACTCGCTGGTGTTCGCCGCCGCTGCGACGGCCATCGCGCTCGTCGTCGGCGGGTTGGCCGCCTTCGCGATCGCGGGTCGCGGCCGCTCGACGCGGTTGGCAAGGCTCGACACGTTGCTGCTCCTGCCTCTCGGCGTGTCGGCGGTGACGATCGGCTTCGGCTTCCTCATCACGCTGGACAAGCCGCCGTTCGACCTGCGCGCGTCGCCGGTGCTCATCCCCATCGCGCACGCGCTCGTGGCGGCGCCGTTCGTGGCGCGGGTCCTGATCCCGGTGCTCCGGTCCATAGACCAGCGCCTGCGCGACACCGCGGCGGTGCTGGGCGCGTCACCGGGGCGGGTGTGGCGCGAGATCGACCTGCCCATCGTGGCGCGTGCGATGCTCGTCGCCGCCGGCTTCGCGTTCGCCATCTCGCTCGGCGAGTTCGGGGCGACGATCTTCATCGCCCGTCCCGACTACCCGACGCTGCCCGTCGTCATCTTCCGCCTCCTCGGCCAACCGGGCCCGCTGAACTTCGGCGCCGCGATGGCCGCGAGCGTCATCCTCATGACGGTGACCGCGTTCGCGATCTTCGCCATCGAGCGTTTCCGGTTCGCGGGCATCGGGGAGTTCTGACCGATGCTGCGCGTCTCGGCGCTCGAGGTGCGGTACGGCGACGCACTGGCGGTCGACGGCGTCGACCTCGTCGTCGGCGACGGTGAGGTCGTCTCGGTCCTCGGCCCGAGCGGGAGCGGCAAGAGCACACTGCTGCGCGCCGTCGCCGGGCTGGAGCCGCCCGCGCACGGCCGCATCGAGTGGGACGGTCACGATCTGACCACGGTGCCGCCGCACCGTCGCCACCTGGGCCTGATGTTCCAGGACCACACGTTGTTCCCGCACCGTGACGTGCTCGCCAACGTCGTGTTCGGACTGCGGATGCGTCGCGAGCCCGCGGACCGGGCCTCCGCCCGGGCCCGTGAGCTGCTCGCGCTCGTCGGGCTCGGTGGGTACGAGCACCGTCGCGTCACCGAGCTGTCAGGGGGCGAGCAACAGCGGGTCGCGCTCGCTCAGGCACTCGCGCCCGCGCCCCGATTGTTGATGCTCGACGAGCCGCTGGGCTCGCTGGACCGCGCCCTGCGGGAACGATTGATGGTCGAGTTGCGCGAGCTGTTCACGCGCCTCGGGCTCACGTCGCTGTACGTCACCCACGACCACGACGAGGCGTTCGCGCTCGCTGATCGCGTCGCCGTGATGCACAAGGGCCGCATCGAGCAGCTGGGTTCGCCGGTCGACGTGTGGGAGCACCCGGCTAACGAGTTCGTCGCCCGCTTCCTCGGCTACAACGTCACCGAAGCGATCAGCGCCGGGCGCGTCGCGGTGCGCCCCGACAGCCTGCGTGTCGAGCCGGAAGGGCCGATCGCGGGTGTCGTCACCGCCCGCACGTTCCGACGCGACCACTTCCTGCTCGAGGTGAAGATCGCCGACGGCCCGGCCCTCGAGGTCGCCGTGGCCGGCGACGCCATCCCTGCCGTCGGCGATCCCGTCCGCCTCGCCGTCGACCCCGACGTCGTCGTGCCCCTGCCGCCCTGAACACCACCGGCCGACCATGGGGCTCGGCATCTGCACACAATCTCCACAGCTCCGGCAAGACTCCGCGAAACGGGTTCCTTATCCTGGCGTGCGATGTCCCCGGCTCCTGCGGCCGACTCGCCCGCCCGCACGATCGTCGTCATCGAGGACGAGGCGTCGATCGCGGCCGCGGTCGCAGCGCGGTTGCGCAGCGAGGGCTTCGCGGTCGAGATCGCGACCGACGGCCCCGATGGCGTCGAGGTCTGCGAGCGCGTGCGTCCCGACCTCGTCGTCCTCGACCTGATGCTGCCGGGGCTCGACGGGCTCGAGGTGTGCCGCCGCATCCAGCACGAGCGTCCGGTACCAGTGCTCATGCTGACGGCGCGCGACTCTGAGACCGACATGGTCGTCGGGCTCGCCGTCGGCGCCGACGACTACCTCACGAAGCCGTTCAGCCCCCGAGAGCTCGTTGCGCGCGTGCACGCGCTGTTGCGACGCGTCGAGCGCGCCGCAACCACAGCGACGAACGCCGGCGAGACTCTGTCCGTCGGTGGCGCCGAGCTCGACCTTGCGACGCGCCGGGTCCGCCGCGGTGACGACACCGTGCACCTGACCCCTACCGAGTTCGATCTGCTTGCGCACCTCGCCTCCCACCCGGGGCAGGTGTTCACGCGCGAGCAGCTGCTGGTGCACGTCTGGGGCTATCACGACGGTTCGGGCGCGCGCACTGTGGACTCGCACGTCCGCGCCGTGCGCCGCAAGCTCGGCCCCGACATCATCCGCACCGTGCACGGAGTGGGATACGCGGCCGACGACGCCGCTCTCAGTGCCGCATCGAGGGGCGCGGGAGACCCATCGTGACGCCGCGTCGTCCGCTCGACACCGTCCCGTCGCTCAAGATCAAGCTCGGTGCGGTCATCTTCTCGGCCGTGGCCGTAACCGTGTTCGTCTTCTGGCTCTGCCTGAAGGCGGGTGTGTGGCCGTCGGTCAGCGGCATCGTTGCCGGTTCGCTGGCCCTGGTCATGGTGCGGTTCCTCGCTCGGGGGATGACCTCACCCCTGCGCGAGATGTCCGATGCCGCTCGGGGCATGGCGAAGGGCAACTACGACATCCGGGTGAGCGCCACCTCTCGCGACGAGGTCGGCGAGCTGGCCCGGGCGTTCAACAAGATGGCGGCCGAGCTGGCCGAGACGGACAGGGTGCGCCGCGACCTGGTCGCGAACGTGTCGCACGAGCTGCGGACGCCGATCGCCGCGCTGCAGGCGGTCCTCGAGAACCTCGTCGACGGCGTCGAGGAACCCGATCCACAGACCTTCCGGACCATGCTCGCCCAAGTCGAGCGGCTCGGCCGTCTGGTCACCCAGCTGCTCGACCTGTCACGGCTTGAGTCCGGGACGGTCCCGCTCGATCGCAGCGAGTTCGACGTGAAGCCGGTCCTCGAGCACGCCGTGCGCGAGCAGCAGCTCCACGCGCCGGGCGTCGACGTCGCCGTCGTTGTCGAGACACCGGGCCTGACCGCCGACGGCGACCCGGAGCGCGTGCACCAGGTCGTCGCCAACCTGCTCGAGAACGCCGTGCGATACACACCGACCGGCGGGCGCGTCGAAGTCCGGGCGCGGCGGGCGTCGAACGGCGCGGGCGCGGACCACGCGGCTCAACCGCCCGCCGCGGTGACGATCGAGGTGTGGGACGAGGGCCCCGGCATCGCCGAAGCCGAGGAGAGCCGCGTGTTCGAGCGCTTCTACCGAGCCGACACCGCGCGCGCGTCGAGCGACGGCGGCGCCGGGCTCGGTCTGGCGATCGCGCAATGGATCGTCGAGCTCCACGGAGGCGACATCCATCCCGAGCGGCGCGACCCTCACGGCTGCCGCATGGTCGTGACGCTGCCCGGAGGGGCAGCCCAACCCGAGCAAGTCCCGAACTGAGGAGTGCAGCAGTGGAGCTGTCCACGATCGACGAGGCGGTGAGGCGGATCCGCCGGGGCGAGATGGTCCTCGTCGTCGACGACGAAGACCGGGAGAACGAGGGCGACCTGACGATGGCGGCGAGCTGGGTCACCGGCGAGGCCGTCAACTTCATGTTGCGTTGGGCCCGCGGGCTCGTCTGCATGCCATGCGACGCCGGCCGCCTCGACGAGCTCGCCATCGAGCCGATGCTCCCTGCGGGGCGGGCGACGTGCGACACCGCGTTCTGTGTGTCGATCGACCACGCCAGCGCCGGGAGCGGCATCGGCGTCGAGGACCGCGCCACGACGATTCGCAAGGTGCTCGACGGCGGCAGCCGGGCCGGCGACTTCGTGCGCCCGGGGCACGTGTTCCCGCTGCGCGCCCGGCCCGGCGGCGTGCTCGAGCGGCGCGGCCACACCGAAGCTGCCGTCGACCTCGCCCGCCTCGCCGGGCTCCCGCCGGTGGCCGTGATCTGCGAGGTCCTCCAGGACGACGGCTCCCCCGCCCGCCTCCCGTTCCTCGAGCTGTTCGCGGCCGAGCACCGGGTGGCGATACTCGCCGTCGAGCAGATCGCCGAGCACCGCCGCGAGCTCGCCGCGGCCAAGGACGGCAGCAAGGCCCCGTTGCTTCTCTAGCCTCAGCGTTTCGGAGACATCTCGGCACCTCTCCGGAGCCTCCACGCCGGCAAACGGATCAGGGGGCCTCACCGAGCTCGTGCAGGGCGGCGGCGAGCGCGGCGCGCAGCCGGCGGGCGGTGCTGGGCGCCAGGTGCGCGACGAGCCCGTACCCGGCGCGACCTTGCTCCTCGACGGTCAGCACGATGCGCGAGTTGCCGGCGCCGCACGCGTCGCAGTCGTCCGACACCGCGACCGACCAGGACACCGGTGGGCGCTCGTCGTCGCCGGCGGGATGGTCGTCAACGGCGTCGTCGATCGATTTGCGCATCCGTCTCCTATCCGTGGACGAGCGACAGCGTCAGGCCGGCCTGGCCGAGGTGATACGTCACCATGATGACGACTGGTGCCCAAATGCGCGGTCCGACGAACCGCGTTTCGGCGATCAACGCGTCGGAGGCCATGAACAGCACTGCACCGATGGCGGCGAGCGCGTTGCCCGACGCGACTGCACACGTGACCATCGCCGCGATGACCGTCATGTACGCGATGAGCGGACCGACGAGCTCGTCGTGCCCCGTAGCCCGCGCCGCCCGTAGGAACCTTGCCCCGAGGAGCCCGGTCACGATGACGACGGGGACGGCGGCGACGAAGAGCGCGCCGGCCGATCCGCCGTGCCGGGTGAGACCGATCACGTACGCGACGTGCGCGAAGAGGAAGGAGGCGAGACCGGCGACGAACCGATCGGACGGGAGCATCAGAAACACGTCGCCGGCGAGTGACAGCGCGAGCGCGAGGACGAACCAGGCGCGTGCGTCGCCGTGCGCAGGATCGAGTGTCAGCGCCACGCCGATGAGGGCGGCGAGCGTCCCGGGCTTGCACACGTACTCGAGGCGCTTGTCGTCGCGGGCGACGGCCAACCAGTCGCCTACCGCCAGTACCACCGCCACCACGAGCAGCGTCCACGCCCCTGCCGTCACGGCCGACTGTCTAGTCGGAATGTGGGTAGGACCCGCCGGTGAGCCGATCGCAAGGGTCGCGCGAGCCCCTCTACGCTAGGGACACGATGCTGACGGATGCCGAGCTCGTGGCGTCAGCGCGGTCAGGTGATCGGGGCGCCCTCTCCCAGATGTACGACGGCTACGCCGCTCGTCTCTACGACCTCTGTACCTCGGTCCTGCGCAATCCGAACGCGGCGTTCGACACCGTGGTCGACACCTTCGTCCTGGCCGCAATCGAGCTGTACCGGTTGCGTCGCCCCGAGAAGCTCGAGCCGTGGCTGTTCGCCTTGGCCCGCCATCAGCTGCTCGTGCGACACATCCCCATGGGCGTCGACGAGCATGCCGAGTTCAACGGCGCCTCCGGCGGGGCCACGTCGGACGGCGCCGGCGCAATCGTCTGGGAGGCGGCATCGTGGTTTCCAGGCAAGGATCGCGTCCTCCTCGACCTCCACGCGCGCCAGCCGCTGGACAACCGGGCGCTGGCCGACGTCCTCGGTGTGTCTCCTCCGCACGCTGACGCGTTGGTCCGCGACCTCGACGAGAGGCTCGAGCGACAGCTGAGCGCGCTGCTCGTCGCACGGCTCGCCCGCCCCGCCTGTGAGCGGCTGAAGAAGCTGATCGCCAGGGAAGACACGGCGCATCCGGACAAATGGCTGCGGCACGTCGCCGCCCACGTCGACGTGTGCCACACGTGCTCGCCGCTGCGACGAGAGCAGCCCAACGCGATCCAGCTGATCGCCGAGGTGCCCGCCGAGTCGGCGCCGCCCGAGGTGCGTGACGAAGTGCTCGACCGTGTCGACCTGCTGTGGTCGCTGCTGGGGCCGCCCGAATGGACGGCGGCCGTGCTCGGCCAACCCGCACCCGATCTGCCCGACAACGCCACTCACGGAGCGGACGAACCGGCGGCGGCCGTTGCCGGGACCGATCCGCCGGAGGCGCCGGTGGAGCCGGGCTCGGCGATCGACGAGGCGACGGATGCGACGGTTCCCGTCGACATCACGCCCCCGCCCGACGCCGGCGCAGGCCAGGCCCCCGTGCCCGAGCCCGAGTACGACGCCTACGACGAGGTGGACAGGCTCGTACCGCCGTCTCCTCGGCTCCGGCGCAGCGGGTTCCCGCGCTCGATGTACCCCCGGCGGCGGCGGCTCGTCCGCATCGCCGTGATCGTGCTGGCGGGGCTGTTCGCCGCCGGCATCGTCCAGAACTTCCGGGGCTTCGGACGCGAGACCCGTGCCTTCGCCCCCGAGGCGAAGGCGGCCGCCGCCGGCGAGGCTCCGCCGCCCACCACCGCCCCCCCGACGAGCGCCCCACCGACGACCGTGGCGCCCGGCCCCGACACCCGCCCCCCGTTCGTCTACAACCTCGCAACCGTGTTCGGGTGCATCGGTCCGCGCCAGCAGACCACGTCGGCGCTGGTCAGCGTCGTCGACCCGGGCGACCACCTGGCCTCGGTCGAGCTCGTGTTCAACGACCCGAGCGCGGGCGAGACGCGCCGGCGAATGACCGCCAACGGTGGCGCGTTCGACGCCCCGATCGGGCCGTACACCGCCGACGGGACAATCACGTGGCTTGTCGTCGCGACCGACGAGGCCGGGAACACGGCGACCGCGGCGGGCCCGTCGGTCGCCGCGTCCTCCGCCTGCTGACCCGCACGATTACGGGGCGAGTCGCTGGCGTCGCCACCCGTCGTCGACCCGCCGGTACCGCACCCGATCGTGCAGCCGGTTCGGCCGTCCCTCCCACAGCTCCACCTCGTCGGGCGTCACGACGAAACCGCCCCAGAACTCGGGCAGCGGCGGGTCGTCGCCGAACCGGGCGGCGGCCTCGTCGTACGCTGCCTCGAGTTCGCCGCGATCGGCCACGACCTCGCTCTGGGGTGAGATCAGGGCGCTGAGCCGGCTCCCGAGGGGACGGTTCCGCCAGTACGCAAGCGATTCCCCGCGTGGGAGTCGGGCGACGGTGCCCGTCGCGCGCACCTGGCGCTCCACCTCACGCCAGTGGAACACGATCGCGGCGCGCGGGTTTTCGTCGAGATCGCGCGCCTTCGGGCTGCCGTAGTTCGTGTAGAACGCGAAGCCGCGCTCGTCGAGGCCACGCAGCGACACCGTCCGCGCCGACGGCACCGCGGCACGGCCCGCCGTGGCCACCGTCATCGCGTCGGGCTCTCGGACGCCCTCCGCGACGGCCTGGTCGAACCAAGCCCGGAACTGCACGATCGGGTCCACATGCAGGTTGCGCTCGTCCACGTTGCCTCCCGCGCGATGCTGGTGGCCCCCGGGAGCAGGAGGGCACGGATGGGATTCCACCACGTCGCCGTCGCGACTCGAGATGTCGGCGCGACGCACGAGTTCTACACGCAGGCGATGGGCTTCGAGCTGGTGAAGGTGGAAGCGGCCCCGACCGACGGCGGCGGGTGGGCCCGTCATCTCTTCTACGACACGCACGGCCAGGGGTTGATCGCGTTCTGGGACATTCACGATGACGGGAACGTGCCCGCCGAGTTCGAGACGTCACTCTCGGCCGGGCTGGGACTCCCGATCTGGACCAACCATCTCGCCTTCGACGCCGGTGACCTCGACGGGATCGAAGCGCACAAGCGGCGCTGGCTCGACCACGGCCACGACGTCGCCGAGATCGATCACGGCTGGTGCACGTCGATCTACGCGGTCGACCCGAACGGGACCCTGGTCGAGTTCTGCGCGACCACCAAGGCATTCACCGACGCCGACCGGGAGGATGCGCAACGGATGCTGACGGCGACGCATCCGCCTCTGAAGGAAGCGCCGGCGCCGACGTTCCACAGTGGGCAGAAGACCGCCGCCACCACCTAGAGGGTTCGCGCCCCGACGACGCCGTCAGCCGCGCCCGGCTGACGAGGCCGCGGTGGATGGAAAACGGAACATCTCGACGAACCGCTCGGCGCTGGCGCGATCGCCTTCCACGCGTACGCGCCCGGACTCGATCGCCGCGTCGAGCTCGACCGCGCCCGACAGGAGTTCGCTGATGACGCCGGGCTCGGTGTCCAGGACGGCGTCCGGTTCCTCGGCCGACGCCGCCGGTGTGCTCACCCGTCCGTCTTTCACCACGAGCCGCAGCGCCTTGCCGTCGACGCGGAGCTCGTAGAGCCGCCGCCGCCCGCGGCCTTTGTCGGGACGGAAGGCGCCCCGCAGCGCGAGCGCCAGGGAGTCCATGCTGATGAAGTCGCCCTCACAGGGCGAGCCCATGGTCTTCGCCCCCCAGAACCCGAGGCGGAGGATCGGTTCCTCCAGCTCGAGGCCGTAGTCGGTGAGCGCGTAGGCGACGCCTCCACCGGGATGCGCCTGCACCCGTCGCTCTACGATCCCGACCTCCTCGAGCTCGCGGAGGCGTGAGGTCAGGACGTTGGTGGGGACGCCGTTGAGCCCTTCCTGGAGCTCGGAGAAGCGCTTCGGACCGGTGAGCAGGTCGCGCACGACCAGCAGTGCCCAGCGGCCGCCGACGAGCTCCAGGGCCCGGGCCAGCCCGCAGTACTGCCCATAGCCACGTGTCACATCCCCAGTATGCCTCCCGACCTTGACTTTCACAAGTTTGCTTGCTAAAAGCAAGCCAACTGCTCGAAAGCAATCTCACGGTCGATCCGAGCGTCCCCGGTTCGTCGGTGGGCAAAGACCCGAGTGAGGAGGCGAGATGGCCACCAGCACCACCGCCCGCAGCGCCACGACGAAGAGCCTGATCCTGGCGCTGGCGTGCGCCGCCCAGTTCATGGTCGTCATGGACGTCGCCATCGTGAACGTCGCCCTGCCGTCGATCCAGCGGGACCTCGGCGTGAGCGAGAGCACCCTGCAGTGGGTGGTCATCGCCTACGGCCTGCTGCTCGGCGGCTTCCTCTTGTTCGGCGGCCGGCTGGCCGACCTGCTCGGACGGCGACGGGTGCTCCTCACCGGCCTCACGATCTTCTCGGGAGCCTCCTTTCTTGCTGGTGTCTCCCAGTCGATCGGGATCCTCATCGCGGCGCGTGGGCTCCAGGGCTTCGGCGCCGCGCTCGTGACGCCGGCGGCGCTCTCGATCCTCGCCGTGACGTTCACGGAAGGCCAGGACCGCAACCGGGCGCTCGGCATCTACGGCGCCGTGGGCGGGACCTCGGCGACCGTGGGCGTGATCGCCAGCGGGCTCCTGACCGACGGGCCCGGATGGCGGTGGATCTTCTTCATCAACGTGCCGGTGGGCATCGTGCTGATCGCGGTCGCGAGCTTGTTCCTCGTCGTCGATCGGGCAGACCGGGCCGCGGGCCGCTTTGACGTCGCCGGTGCGACGACGGTCACGGGCGGGCTGCTTCTCCTCGTGTACGGGCTGAACCGGGGCGCCGACTACGGCTGGACCTCGGCGTCGACGCTGGCGTTGTTCGGCGCGGCCGCCGTCCTGCTCGCGACGTTCGTGCGGGTCGAAGCGCGTTCACGCCATCCGCTGGTGCCTGCCGCCGCGCTCCGCAACCGCACGCTCGTCGCCGCGAACCTTTCTGCCTTCTTCGTCTTCGCCGCGTTCTTCTCGTTCATCTTCCTCGGCTCGTTGCTGATGCAGCAGGTCCTCGGGTACTCGGCGACGAAGACGGGCGTGTCGTGGCTGGCGACCTCGGTCACCGCCTTCCTCGCTTCCGCATTCACCGGCGCGCAGCTCGTCGGCCGCTTCGGAGTCCGCCGGTTGCTGATCACCGGGCTCTCGCTCCTCGCCGTCGGGGTCCTCTGGCTGGCGCGCGTCCCGGCCGACGCCGACTACCTCACGGATCTGCTCCCGGCCCTGGTGCTCGCCGGGATCGCGATCGGGCTGTGCGCCCCGTCCGCCCAGATCGGAGCGCTCGCCGGCGTCACCGAGACCGCGACCGGATTCGCGGCCGGCCTCGTCGAGACGATGCGCGAGATCGGCGGCGCGGCCGGCGTGGCCGCGGTGTCGACCGTGCTGGTGTCGCAGGTCGGCCTCACCGCATTCCATGCCGCGTTCGTCGTGATCTGCATCGCGGCCGGGCTCGGCACGATCATCGCCACCATCGCGTTCGAGCGGCGCTCGCGGCCCATGGAAGCACCCGATGTCGGTACGGGCCCGGGTGCCGGCGACGGGGTGCTCGTCCCGGTGCCCGTCCCGGTAGAGCGTCGTCCCGGCCCGGTTCCGCGCCGCTAGGCGCGGGACCGCGCTCGGGACTCCAGCGTCTGCTTCACGACACCGATCCCCTCGTCCATGAGCTCGTCGATGCGGGGCGCGATCTCGTCAGGCAGCACGTCTTTGATCCAGACGAAGCGGCTCCCGTCCTCGTCCGCGAAGACCTGCGCCGACGAGTTGTCGTGGGTGCCGTGCAAGGGACTCTCGACCACGGAGTAGACCAGCCGACGGGCATGGTCGTCGATGGTGACGAGGAGCTCGCGCGCGACGGCGCCGTTGAAGAACGTCACGACCCGGCTGTCGCCGTGGAGCTCGGCGTCGACGACGAACCCGGGTGCGAGCCGTTCGTGGACGGCGCCGAAGTCCCGGAGCGCGTCCCAAACTTCTTCGGGTGATGCGTCGATCACGGCCTGCTTCGTGATTGATGCCATGGGGTCTCCTGATACTCGTTTGCGTTCAGACGTCGGCGCCGCGCACGGGCCAGCAGAGCTCGGTGCGGAGCCGCTCGGGATCGTCGGTTTCGGCCCGCCCCACGAGGTAGAGCTCACGGACCGGGAAGTCGGCGGGGTCAGCGTGCTCGGCGACCCAGGCACCGAGGTGCCGGTACGTGTCGTCCATGTCGTCGTACGCGCCGTGGTGGGCGATGACCGCGACGTCGGTGGCGGGCAGCTCGCCCACCTGCACGCCGGCCGACCGCGACGGCGACGGGAGCAACAGCGGGGTCGCGACGGGTAGGAACGCCACCACCTCCTGGACGTCGTCGTCGAGCAACGTGGGGTAGCAGCCACCGAACGATCCCACGGCGACCGCGCCCGCTTCCCCGACGGCCTCCGTCAAGCTCGCGCACGCGCGATCGAGGAAGTCCACCCACGTCGCCTCGCTCACGGTGCCAGTGACGGTGAGCACGGTGGCCGCCGGCTCGTGGCGGCGGTGCACCGGCGTGTGCAGAGCGGGAGTGTCGAGCGCGCCCTGGAGCTCGTCGATCGAGCGCTGCATCGAGACGAGCCGTTCCTGCAGCACGGCGCCGTGGTCGCCCAGCACCTTCTTCGTGACGTCGGGATCACGCGCCGAGAGCACCTCCCGGATGGCCTCGAGCGGCACGTCGAGGAGGCGGAGGCGGCGAATGATGGCGGCGTCGGTGAGCTGGGCGACCGAGTACGACCGGTAGCCGGTGCGCGGGTCGACGACCGTCGGGACGAGCAGCCCGGCTTCGTGATAGGAGCGCAACGCCTTCACCGAGAGGGACGACGCCCTCGAGAAGTCACCGATCCGGAGCAGCCCGTCGGCCGACACGGCGCCATCCTCCGGTCTCCCCCCGGGGGAGAGTCAAGCGCTGCGGGTCGCCTCAGGGTTTCGTGCCGCTGGCGACGAAGAAGGTAACGGCATACAGGAACTCGTCCCCACCGACGGCGGCGTCGACGGCGCCTTCCCACCGGGCGAGCTCGTCGTCGGTGAGCAACCCCTCGGCGTGCATGAGCCGGGGCCAGATCGTGAAGCCGAACGCATCACGCGGGTCGGTGAGGACGAGCGTCGCCGCCTCGCACTCCACGTCGGCCAGGCCCGCCTCGCGGAACAGGCGCGGCAGCTGCCGGCCGATGGAACCGTTGCAGAGGTTGCGATCACGCCGGAAGTCCTTGACCTTGCGCAGCAAATCGGCGTCGGGAAGGTCGGCGACCAGCGTCTCCTGGTCGGGATCGATGGCGACGAGCCGCCCGCCCGATCGGGTGACGCGAACGAGCTCCTCGACGGCATCGTCGGGTCCGGCGACGTGCTGGAGCACCCGGTCGATTCGGGTGCCGTCGAACGCGTCGTCGGCGTAGGGCAGGGCCCGGGCGTCGGCTTGCAGATAGGCGCCGCCACGCGTTCGGGCGGTCTTCAGCATCACGGCCGAGGCGTCGATGCCGATCGCGACCCCGTCGGATCCCGCCGCCGTCGCCAGGGCGCGGGTGTCGTGCCCGGTCCCGCAGCCGACGTCCAGCAGCCGGGCGCCCGGCTTGATGTGCAGCAGGTCGACGGTCCGCTCCTTGTACACGCGGATGAACGGCCAGTCGCACATCGTGTCCATCCACTCGGCGGCGCCCACGGGGTCGGCCGAGCCATCGACATTGGAGTAGGTACCGGTGAGATGCACCATTTGTCGTCAACGTAACGCAGGCGAGTACGAACGGTGAACGGTCATCCCGTCCGTGCCTGTAAGGCCGGGGGATCATACGCAAGCGACGAGCCCGGTTGTAGCGCTGCCGAGGCGTCTCGGCGAGAAAGCCTCGGGGAACTCGGCGCCGTCCGTCTTCCCGATGCCGGGGTAGCGTTCGCCTGAATGGACTTCGAGTTCAGCGCCCGGTCGCTCGAGCTCCAGAAGCAGCTGCGCGACTTCATCGACACCCGCGTCGTGCCCGCCGAGCCCGTCTACGGGCAGCAGGTGACGGAGTCGGGCGACCCGCACTTCCACCCCCCGGTGATGGAGGAGCTGAAAGCCGAGGCGCGGTCGCGTGGTCTGTGGAATCTCTTCCTGCCCGATGAGAAGCGGGGCGCCGGGCTCTCCAACCTCGACTACGCGCCGTTGTGCGAGCTCATGGGCCGCAACCTGCTCGCGGCCGAGGCAACGAACTGCGCCGCGCCCGACACCGGCAACATGGAGATCCTCACCGAGTTCGGCACGCCGGAGCAGCAGGAGCGGTGGCTGCTCCCACTCCTGAACGGCGAGATCCGGTCGTGCTTCGCAATGACCGAGCCGTGGGTCGCGAGCTCCGACGCGACCAACATCCAGAGCCGGATCGAGCGCGACGGCGACGAGTACGTCGTCAACGCGCACAAATGGTGGACGAGCGGTGCCGCGTCGAAACGGTGCAAGGTCGCGATCCTCCTCGGCGTGTCGAATCCCGACGCCGACCCATACCACCGCCAGTCCATGATCCTCGTGCCCCTCGACGCGCCCGGCGTCCAGATCGTGCGCACGCTCCCGGTGTTCGGGCACGACGCCGGCGGCGGACACTGCGAGACGCTGTACGAGGACGTCCGCCTCCCGGCGTCGAACCTCCTCGGCGAGGAGGGCGGCGGGTTCGCGATCGCACAGGCGCGGCTGGGCCCGGGACGCATCCACCACTGCATGCGGGCCATCGGCCTGGCCGAGAAGGCGCTCGAGCTGATGTGCGAGCGGGCCTGGACGCGCAGCCCCTTCGGCAAGCCACTCGCCGAGCAAGGAGTCGTCCAGGACCGCATCGCCGAGTCGCGCATCGAGATCGAACAGGCCCGTCTGCTCGTCCTCAAGGCCGCCTGGCTCATGGACACCGTCGGCAACAAGGGCGCCCGCTTCGAGATCGCGGCGATCAAGGTCGTCGGCGCGCGCGTCGCGACGAACGTCATCGACCGCGCCATCCAGCTCTTCGGCGGCGCCGGCGTGTCGGACGACTGGCCGCTGGCGTCGATGTACACGCACGCCCGGACCCTGCATCTCGTCGACGGCCCCGACGAGGTGCACAAACAGCAGATCGCCCGGCGCGAGCTCCGTCCGTATCAGCCGGCGTCGTCGTGACCCACCCGCTGCGTTGTCACCAGAACCCAGCCCATGAGCGGATTTTCGTGACGACGGAGCGCGGCGTGGGGTGGCCGTGAAGGTCCGTATCGGGTACGGGCTCGGTGTGCAGGGCCTGCGCGACGACGCTCGCTTCGGCGAGCTCGTCGACGGCCTCGAAGGTCGGGGCTTCGACTCGCTCTGGCTCTCGGAACGCCTCACGGGCGACGCGCCCGATCCCGTGGTCGGCCTCGCGTATGCGGCGGGACGCAGCCGCAGGCTCAAGCTCGGCACGAGTGTGCAGGTTCTGCCGGGACGCAACCCGGCCGTGGTCGCCAAGGAGTGGGCGAGCCTCGACCGCCTGTCGGGCGGTCGCGCGCTGCCCGCGTTCGGGCTCGGCGTCGCCAACCCCGCCGAGCAGCAGGCGTTCGGCGTCGCCCGGGAGGAGCGGGCGGCGTGGTTCGACGAGGCGCTCCCCCTCGTGCGCCGGCTGTGGGTCGAGGACCATATCGACCACGACGGCCCGCGCTTCTCGTACCGGGGCCTGTCGGTGCGGCCCAAGCCGGTGCAGCAGCCGCCCGACGTGTGGCTGGGCGGTCGGGCCAAGAGCGAGCTGCGGCGGGTGGGGCGGCTCGGCGACGGCTGGCTCCCGAGCTTCTCGACGCCGGCGGAGGTGGCGGCCGGGCGCGTCGTCGTCGAGGAGGCGGCGGCAGAGGCCGGTCGTGAGATCGAGGACGAGCACTACGGCGCGCTCGTGATCTACGTGCGCGACAAGATCCCTGAGCTGCTCGCCGCCGGGATCAAGGCGCGCCGGCCCGACGTCGACCCCGGCGACCTCGTCCCCGTGGGGTGGCCGGCGGTCCGGGGCCGCCTCGAGCAGTTCCTCGAGCACGGCTTCTCGAAGCTGGTCCTGGTGCCTGCGCACGATCCGCCGTCGTGGGCGGCCGAGCTCGACGACGCCGCGCGCGAGATCCTCCCCCTGCAGACATGAGCCCGCCCGGGGCGCCGCCGGGCGACATCGCGGCCTGACTGGAGGTTCGGGCGGAGAGCGGTCGATTCCGCGATGTGCCGTTCGTCGCTTGGGCGATGGGAAGGAACGACCGGAGATCCGCGGATCCGATCGCCGTCGACGCCACGACCGCGACTCCGTTGGATGACGCGCGCTCGCCCGGAGCAAACCTCCGCCCCGGTGAATCGCCCGGGACCGAGAGGCTGAGTTCGCGCCACCGAATGGCGACCCTGGCCCTCCTGGCGTTCGCCATGCTGATCGTCTCGCTCGATCAGTACATCGTCGTCGTGGCGCTGCCCGACATCGGACGCGACCTGGGGTTCTCGGATCAGACGCTGCAGGCCGTGATCAGCGCGTACGCGGTAGCGTCGGCGGGCTTTCTCTTGCTCGGTGGTCGCGCCGCCGACCTGCTCGGTCGGCGTCGCATCTTCGTCGCCGGCCTCGCGCTTTACGCCGGCGCCTCACTGGCGGGTGGGCTCGCACCGGCACCGGCGCTCTTGCTGGTGGCCCGCGCTCTCCAAGGGCTCGGAGGGGCACTCGTCTTCCCTGCCACGCTCTCACTCGTCAACACCACGTTCGCCGAGGGCCGCGAGCGCAACCGCGCGGTAGCGGTGTGGGGCGCCGCCGGCGCAGCCGGGCTCGTCGTCGGAGTCCTGCTCGGCGGCGTCCTCACCCGAACATTCGGCTGGGAAGCCGTGTTCTTCGTCAACGTGCCGCTGGCGGGCGTGGCCGTGCTGCTGGCCTTCGCCCTCATCCCCGCCGACGCCGGGCGCCAGCCCGGACGCAGACTCGATCTTCCCGGCGCGGTCAGCGTCACGCTGGGGCTCACCCTGTCCGTGTTCGCGCTCATCGAGGGCCCGAACCTTGGTTGGGCTTCGCCCGTCGTCCTGGCCAGCGCCACAACCGGTCTCGCGCTCCTTGCCGCGTTCGCCATCATCGAGCGGCACAGCTACGACCCTCTCGTGTCGCCGCGCCTCCTCGCGAACCGCAATCTCGGGACCGCGGTCGGAATCGCCTTCCTGTTCTGGGCGACGTTCGGCTCGGTTCTCTTCTTCCTCACGATCTACCTCCAGGAGGTGCACGGCTACGATGCGCTCGAAACCGGGTTCGGCTTTCTCCTGCCGACCACCGTCGTGGTCGCCGGCTCGGCGCTCGCCGGCCGGCTGACGACACGATTCGGCCTGAGGTCCACGCTGATCGCCGCGCTCGCCGTCGGAGCGGTGGGGGCACTGGGCCTCGGCCTCGCGATGTCCGCCGACGGCTCCTACCACGCGCTGATCCCTGGGCTGATCGCGATCAGCGTCGGCGACGGCATCGTCTTCACCGCAATGTTCATCGCCGCGGGGACGGGCGTTGCGAGCGGCGAACAGGGCGTCGCGTCGGGCATCGCCTCGACGAGCACATCGGTCGGTGCAGCTGTCGGACTCGCCGTCCTCGTCCTCGTAGCCAACGCGAACACCGACGGGCTCTCCGGCGAAGAGCTAAGAACAGCGACGGCGGACGGCCTCAGGGCTGCTCTCTTCGTCATCGCCGCGCTGATCGCCGCCACCGCGCTCGTCGCGCTCAACCTCCGCACCGGTCCTCCGAAAGAGGCAGACCAGCCGCCGGTCTTGGCGGGAGCCAACGCGCGACCGACGAGATGTGGGCGCTGGTCGCTCTAACGCGGCACGTCGTGCTCGGTCCAGCTCGAGGAGCCCCGAATCCGCGCTAATCGCGCTGAGGGATCTGCTGCACCGCCCAGCCGTTGCCGTCGGGATCGTTGAAGAACACGAACGAGCCCCACGGGAAGTGCTGGACCTCGCCGACGTCGACCCCGCGCTCGACGAGCTCGGCGCGCGCCGCCTCGACGTCGGGCACGACGATCTGCAGACCCCGCACCGAACCAGGCGCCATGTCACTCATGCCGCTCCCGAGGGCGATCGACGTGGGCGACCCCGGCGGGGTCAGCTGCACGAAGCGGAGCTCGTCGCTCACCTGGTGGTCGTGGTCGGCGTTGAACCCCGCCTTCTCGGTGTAGAAGGCCTTGGCGCGGTCCACGTCCGACACCGGTATCTGCACGAGCTCGAGGCGCCAATCCATGTGGGCAATCTAGCGAGCGCCGCGCAACCGGTCGGCCCGTGACTCGAGGTAGCGCCGCTCGGGGATGCTCGTCGTCCGCCGAGCGGCCTCGTGGTAACCGGCCCGCGCGCCGGCGCGGTCCCCCGTCATCTCCAAGAGGTGGGCGCGCACGGCGGCGAGGCGGTAGTGCTGCACCACCCGCTGGTCGGCGTCGAGCGTCGCCAGAAGGTCGAGCGCGGCGGCGGGGCCTTCCACCATCGCAACGGCGACGGCGCGGTTCAGCGTGACCATCGGGTTCGGCGCCAGCCGTTCGAGGAGGTCGTACAGCCCGAGGATCTGCCGCCAGTCGGTGTCAGCGGCGGCTGCGGCCTCGTCGTGGACGGCGGCGATCGCGGCCTGGAGCTGGTACGGGCCGATCGGTGCCCGGGCCAGCGCGTCGGTGACCAGGACCACGCCCTCCTTGATGGCGTCCTGGTCCCAGCGGCTCCGGTCCTGTTCCTCCAGCGGGACGAGCGAGCCGTCAGGCCGCGTGCGCGCCGGGCGGCGGGCATCGGTCAGGAGCATCAACGCCAGCAGCCCGGCGACCTCGCCGTCGTCGGGGAGGAGCCGGTGAACGACCCGGGTCAAGCGGATCGCCTCGGCGGTCAGGTCGGTGCGCTGCAGATGCGGCCCGGACGTCGCGGTGTAGCCCTCGTTGAAGACGAGGTACAGCACGTGCAGGACCACGCCCAGCCGCTCGGCCCGCTCCCCCTCCGCCGGCGGCTCGAACCGGGCGCCGCTCCCCTTGATCCGCTGCTTCGCCCGGCTGATGCGCTGCGCCATCGTCGTCTCCGGCACGAGGAACGCGCTCGCGATCTGTGCGGTGGTGAGTCCACCGACGGCGCGCAGGGTGAGCGCGAGCTGAGACGGTGGCGAGAGCGCGGGATGGCAGCAGAGGAAAAGGAGCGTCAAGGTGTCGTCGCGATCGGGTGCGATCGCGTCGCCGGGCAGGGCGAGCATGGCGGTGGTGCTCTCGCGTCGCCGGCGGGCCTCGTCGCTGCGCAGCTGATCGGTCACACGGCGGGAGGCAACGGTCACCAACCATCCCCGCGGGTTGTGAGGCACGCCCTCGGCGGGCCACTGCACGGTTGCGGCGATCAGCGCCTCCTGCACCGCGTCCTCGCACGCATCGAAGTGCCCGAAGCGGCGGACGAGCGGGCCGAGCACCTGCGGAGCGAGCTCCCGGAGGACGTCCTCGATGCCGGGCGGCGCGTTCACATCTCTTCGCCCGCCGGCTCCATGATCGCCCGCACCTCCATCGCCCAGTACCGCGCGTCGGGCCATCGGGCTGCGATCTCGGTGGCGCGCTCGGGCGTCTCGCACTCGACGATGCAGTAGCCGGCCAGCTGCTCCTTGGACTCGATGAACGGTCCGTCCGTGACGGCGGGAACGCCGTCCCGCACGCGGACGGTCTTCGTCTGCGAGGCGTCCGCCAGACCTTCCCCGCCGATCCATTCGCCGGACCGCGTGAGCTCCGCCATGAGCGAGTCGACCTCGCCGAACACGCGATTCCGCTCCTCTTCGGAGAGGTTCTCCCACGCCGCCGGGTTCTGGTAGATGAGCAGGATGTACTTCACGTCGGCACTCCTCACGGTTCGACGCCCGCCGTGGGCGTCTCTCATCGGGTAGGTCGAAGCAGGTCGACCGTTCTCGACATTCCGACCTTACGAACCGCGTCGACCCACGAGCGCGACGAGCCCCACGGGGAGCTCCTCCCCGCCGAAGGACGGCTGGACACGGACCTCGAGGCCGTACGGAGCGAGGAGGGCCGGGACGCCGCCGGTGTCGATCAGGACGTTGTCGTGGTGCTCGCGGTCGCGGCGCCACGACCGGTCGTCGTTGCGTACGAAGACGGTCATGTCGCGGACGAAGCGACGGGGAGTGGGGATCGAGTACTCCGTGATGATCGCCCAGTCGTCGCCGACACGCCCGGACGTCGACCAGTCCCGGCGCGCCGCTCCCCATTCGAGGTCGCAGATGTCGACGGCCAGCACCCCGTCGGGCCGCAAGGCCTGCGCGACGGCGACCAGGGCACGTTCGATCGCGGCCTCGTCGGGCAGGTAGCTCAGCGCGTGGCCCACGCCGACAACGGCGTCGGCGGCGGGAAGCGGGTCGTCGGGGAGCACGAGCCGGCGGACATCCTCGGCGTCGGGGGCCACGTCGCGCGCGAGGTCGAGCATGGCGGGCGACGCGTCGGTCGCGACGACGCGGTGACCGGCGTCCACGAGGTGCCGGGTGAGCAGGCCGCTCCCGCAACCGATCTCGACGACCAGGCCGTCGTGCTCCCGCACCGGCCGCAGCAGGTCGATGAGCCCGGGTGCGCACAGATCGGCGTGGAAGCCGAAGCCGAGGTGGTGAACGAGGGCCAGGTCGTCCCGGTAGTAGGTGACGTCGTCCGGATCCACGTGCGCTGTCCGCCTACTCGGTGAGTTCCTCGGCGAGCAGGTCCATGAGCAGGCTGTCGTGCCAGGTGCCGTCGTTGCCGCGCTCGGCCCGGCGCAGGACACCGACGGGCCGGAACCCGACCTTGCTGTAGCAGCGGATGGCAGCGGCGTTGTCGACGGCAGGATCGATCTCGAGCCGGTGGTGCCCGTGGTCGACGACCAGGTGGCGCGCCAACGTGCGGAGGGCGTCGACGCCCACACCGCGGCCGCGAACGGCGGGGTCGAGGTAGATGTCCATGTTGGCGTGCCGGTAGTCGGGCTCCTCCTCCGCCTGCCACTGGATCCATCCGACGACGCGCTCGTCGAGCTCGATCACGTAGGGCGTGCTGTCGGGCTCGGCGAGATCCTTCCTCACCGCGGCGACCATGTCGTCACCGCCGCGCCAGTGCTCGTGCACCTCGGGTGTGGCGCGGATCCGCACCAGCTCCGCCACGTCGGTATCGACGACCGGACGCAGCCGCACCATTGCGCCCTGCAGCGCGGTCATTCAGTTCACGCCGTCGTGCAAGACCGAAGGTGAGGAACGCATCGTTGATCTAGCCGAGCTCTTCGACGGCAAGCTCGCGATCGGCGTGGCGGGCCCGCAGCACCTTCTTGTCGAACTTGCCGACGCTGGTCTTCGGCACCTCGTCGATGAACGCCCACCGCTCGGGCAACTGCCACTTGGCGACCTTGTCGGCGAGGAACGCGTGGAGGTCGCCGGCGGTGACAGCGGTGCCCTCGGCGCACACGACGCACGCCAGCGGCCGCTCCTGCCACTTCGGGTCGGGTACGCCAATCACCGCCGCCTCGACCACATCGGGATGCCCCATCAGTTGGTTCTCGAGCTCGACGGTCGAGATCCATTCCCCGCCCGACTTGATGACGTCCTTGGCCCGATCGGTGATCTCGATGAACCCGTTCTCGTCGACGCAACCGACGTCGCCGGTGCGCAACCAACCATGGTCGAACTTGTCGGTTGCCGGATCGCGGTAGTAGCTGCCGGTGACCCACGGACCCCGCACCTCGATCTCCCCCACGGCCGCGCCGTCCCACTGCAGCGACGTCCCGGCGTCGTCGACGATGCGCAACTCGACGCCACCGAGCACGCGACCCGCCTTCTCGCGCCAGTCCATCTCCTCCTTGCTTCCGGACTCGACGCCACGAGGCGAGCGCGCCAGCGCCGCGAGCGGGCTCGTCTCGGTCATGCCCCAGCCCTGGACGATGTGCACGCCGTGGTCCTGTTCGAAGCGCTCCATCAACGAACGCGGCACGGCCGACCCCCCGCAGAGAACGACCCGGAATGAGCTCAGGTCGACCGGGTGCTCGGCCGCGTAGCGGTGCAGGTCGGACCAGATCGTCGGTACCGCGCCCGCGACCGTGGGTCGCTCGGCTTCGATGAGGTTCGCCAGCAGCTCGGCCTGGAGGAACCGACCCGGCATCACGAAGCTCGCGCCCGCGAGCCACGCCGCATACGGCAGGCCCCACGCGTTGGCGTGGAACATCGGGACGACCGGCAGCACCCGGTCGTTCTCGGTCAGACCGACGGCGGTGGCGGCATTGACGCCCATCGAATGCAGCACCGTGGACCGGTGCGAATAGACGACGCCTTTCGGGCTCCCGGTCGTGCCGCTCGTGTAACACATGGCGGCGGCGGCGCGTTCGTCGACGTCGGGCCAGTCGAAGACACCGATCTCGGACGCGAGCAACTCGTCGTACCGGAGCACCTCGGCGCCGGCAGCTGCTTCCGAGAGCGGGGTGGCATCACCGGACCCGACGACGACGTAGCGCTCCACCGTCTTCAGATCGGGCGCGACCTTGGCCAGCAACGGGACGAGCGAGTCGTCCACGAGGACCACGCGGTCCTCGGCATGATTCACGACATAGGTGAGCTGATCCGGGAAGAGCCGGATGTTCAACGTGTGCAGAACCGCGCCCATCGTCGGCACGGCGAGGTAAGCCTCGAGGTGCTCCTGTGTGTTCCACTGGAACGTGCCGACGCGATCCCCGTTCCGGATCCCGAGGCGCTGGAGCGCGGCGGCGAGGCGCTTCGCGCGCTGGGCGACGTCGGCGAACGTCGCACGGCGGGAGCCATCGCCCTCGAACGTCACGACCTCGCTGTCGCTGTGAACCGTTGCGCCGTGCCTGAAGATCATCCCGATGGTGAGCGGGAAGTCCTGCATCGTGCTTTCGAGCATCGTTCCCCCCGAAGTTCAGTTCACGTTCGCCGCGCTCACCAGCCGAGGATGACACCCAGGATCAGGCCGAGCACGAGGAGTCCACCGGCCCGTCGCGTATGGACGAACGCCAGCGCCGCGAACCACAGCGGCCAGATCGGGAAGCCCTCCGGCGGCTCGGCCGGCTTCGGCTGCGAGAACGGCCCCCACACCGCGGCCAGCTTCTGGAGGGCGAGGAGGGCGATCAGTGCTGGGATCGGGAACGTGCCCGTGCCGATGAGCAGGACGACGAGGACATAGAAGGAGACCATCATCGCCTTCGTGAGCGCGCGTGCCTTGGCCTCGCCGAGCAGCACCGGCAGCGTGTGCGTTCCATCGGGCGCATCCCATGGGATCTTGTCGATGTGCTTGCCCATCAGCACCGCGGTGCACAGCAGCGCGTACGGCAGCGACGCCACGACGATCGCGATCGGCAAGTGCCCAGAGGCGGCGTAGTACGTACCCCCGACCATCAACGGTCCCCAAACGACGAGCACCGTCGGCTCGCCGAGACCGTGCTTCTTCAGCCGGAGGGGCGGTGCGGTGTACGCCACCGAGAGCAGGAACCCGCCCAGGGCGAAGGCCACCATCGGCCAACCTCGGAACAAGAACAGCACGACGAGGATCGCGAGGTCGGCGATGTTGACGACCAACGCGGCCGTCAACAGCCCGCGACGGCTGATCGTCCCCGACAGCACCGGGTGCGGGGCGTAGAGCGCGCGCGGGTAGCTGTCGGAGTCGGTCCCGACCTCGAGGTCGAAGAGGTCGTTCATCAGGTTGTTCGCGACGTGCGCGAGCACCAACCCACCGGCCGCGAGGGCAAACAAGCCCCAACGCACGTTCTCGTCGTGGAAGGCAGCGAGCAGTCCGGCGATCGCCGCGGCGGTGATCGTCATCGGCAGCACCGACGCGCGGGTCAGCACGAGCCAGCGCGACACGGGGTCGACGCGCCCGGCGGGCGGATTGCTCGTCCGCAGCACGTGGCGCCAGTTCCGCAGGAGTCGGGAACGCGTGCCGGCGTCGGGCTGTGCGATCGGATCGCTGAGGTCCGTCACTCCTCGTCCTCCCTGCTGCGCCGCAGCGTACCCGGCGGTCGACATCGCGTTCGGACGCCATCGCGCCGTGAGAAACTCCCCGCGCACCACACGGCAGGAATGCACGAATGAAGGAGCACGTCCATGAGTACGACGCCGCCGGGCCCGCCCCCCGGGCCCCCGCCTGCACCACCGCCGGGTCCGCCGTCCGGTCCGCCGTGGACCGCTCCGCAGCCCGCCGCTGCGCCCCCCAAGAAGAAGAGTGGACGTGGGATCTGGCTGGTCCTGTTCGTCGTCGCGGCAGTGCTCTTCGTGGGCGCGCTGGTCTTCGCCATCATCAGCTTCACGGGGAAGAACAGCGAGGCCGACGACAAGGAAAAGGCCCAGCGGGAGCTGGCGTCGACGAAGAAGGAGCTGGAAAGCACCCAGACAGATCTCGGGTCATCGCAGCGGTCAGGACGGACGCTCAGAGGGCTGCTCACGCAGGCGGCCTCGGCCGCAGACACCCTGAAATCGTGCACCGATTCCAGCGGCAGTCTCCGCGAGGGGATGATCGAAGCGATCAACGTCGTGCAGAACGGAGGCACCATCAACGACCGTATCGATGCTCTGAATCAACAGATCGATGGCAACCGCGGCAGTTGCTCGACTTCTGACCAGGCCTACCAGGATCTGCTCAATGCGCTGAACGAAGCTCGAGGCAAGTGATCGAGTGCTACGGCGGCTGGCCGGCGGTCAGCCGCCGTAGCTCATCCGGGTGTCCTCCATACGGAGCACCGGCGTGTCCTCGTCCTTCTGGAACCCGGCGTCGACGATCTCACCGATGAACAGCGTGTGCGAGCCGACGTCCGCGCTCTCGTGCAGGGTGCAGTCGACGTACGCCACTGCCTGATCGAGCACGGGCGCGCCGGACACACCGTCGTGAAACGGGAACCCGTTGAGCGTGCGAGCCTCGACGTCGACGTCGACCGGCTTGGTGAACTTCCGGATAATGGCCCGGTCCTCGCGGTCGATGATGTTCATGACGAACGCGCGCCCTTCTGAGATGAGCTCGTGCGTGACGGCGTCGTTCTCGACGCTGACACCGAGGAACTTGGGGTCAAAGCCCAGTTGCGTCACCCAGTTGCACGTCATGCCGTTGCGGCGGTCGCCGGCCCGGCTGCCCACGATGTAGAGGCCGGACGGCATGCTCCAGAGCACACGGCGCCGCAGGCGGTCGTACTCTTCGGGATCGGCGCCGGCGGGGAACGGACCGAGGGGTCCGCTGCTGAGTGGCATCGGCTGAGGCTATCGAGGAGGCGGAATGGCCGACTATGCGCAGACGTACGGCGCCCTCCGCGGTCGGGTGTCGGACCTGGTCCGTGACGCCGGCGACGAGCGGCTCGAGCGCAACGCGCCGGCGGCGCCCGAGTGGCGCGTGCGGGACATCGTCGCGCATCTCAGCGGGGTAACGGCCGACATCAACGCCGGGAACCTCGACGGCGTCGCGACGGACGCGTGGACGGCGCGCCAGGTCGACACTCGGCGCGAATGGAGCATCGAACGTCTGCTGGAGGAGTGGGGCACGGAGGCGGCCAAGGTCGAGGCGGTGATGGCGACACTGCCCGAGGCGGCGTTGGGTCAGCTGACCATGGACGCTGCCACCCACGAACAGGACATCCGCGGCGGGCTCGAGCGTCCCGGTGCGCGCGACTGCGACGCAATCGCGATCGGGATGGATTGGGGTATTGCGGTGCTCGCATCGATCGCCGACCAGGCGGACACGACGCTGCGCCTCGAAACCGACACCGGGAGCGCCATGGTGGGGAGCGGTGCCCGGGAGGTGGGCGTGCGTGTCGAGCGGTACGAGCTGTTCCGGACGATGACGGGGCGGCGGAGCGCGGAGCAGATTCGCTCGTTCGACTGGGACGGCGAGCCGACACCCGAGCTGCTCGTGTTCCCGATCTTCACCCCACGCGCTACGTCGCTCGTCGAGTAATCGCCGCGGTCGGGTCGGAAACCAGGCGCATAGCGCCGGGTTGCGACCCAAAGCAACAAGCGCGTCAGGACGCCCGCGGTGGGGGGAACAGGTCGCTCGAGTCGAGCAGGGCCCGGGCGGCGTCGAGGTCCTCGTCGAACACCATCACGCGGAACCCGTCGATCATGGCGAAGAAGGGCGCCCAGCCTTCGGCGTCGCCGTACTTCGCCATGGCCTCGATGCCGTTCGTCTGGAGCACCGCCAGGGCGGCGTCGGCCTGGAAGCGGGTCGGGAAGTTGGCAACCTCCACGATCCGGCCGCCGGGGCGTGGCTCGCGCGGCATGACGTGCACCGTACCGTGCTCCGTTACCGTGACCTGGTGGCGCTCCCGCGGTCGCTCGCCCCGCTGCGGCACCGGTCGTTCGCGCTGCTGTGGGCGGGCGCGTTCACGTCGAACGTCGGCACTTGGATGGAGACGGTCGCGGTCGGCATCCTCGTCACGACGACCACACACCAAGCAGGATGGACGGGGCTCGTCGCCGCGGCCGCGTTCATCCCGAACGCCTTTCTCGGGCCGGTGGGCGGAGCGCTGGCAGACCGGCTTCCACGCCGCCGGGTGCTGTTGACGACCACCACCGTACAGACGGCCCTCGCCGGCACGCTGACCCTCCTCGCCGCCACCGACAGCGCTCACCCCGGGGTCGTCGCGCTGATCGTGCTCGGTGCGGGATGCGCGATGGCGCTCGGCTTCCCGTCGTACATGGCGCTGCTGCCGGACCTCGTCCCGCGCGACGACCTGCCCGGTGCGGTCGCGTTGTCATCGGCGCAGTGGAACCTCGGCCGGGTCATCGGCCCCGCGCTCGCCGGCGTCGTCATCGGCCTCGGCGGCTACGAGTGGGCATTCGGCTTCAACACCGTGAGCTTCCTGGCCGTGATCGCCGTCGTCCTGTCGCTCAGACTCCCTCCGCCGGCACCCGTCCGGGAGCAGTCGATCTTCGCTTCGATCCGCGCCGGTGCCCGGTTCGCGCGCTCCGACCCGGGCCTGCGCGTCGTGATCGCCTACATGGCGCTGAATTCGTTCCTTGCCGCGCCGTTCATCGCGCTCGTGCCTGCCGTCGCCCTGAAGGTGTTCGGCAACGGCGACTACGGCACCTCGTTGCTCGTGACCGCCCAGGGCGTCGGCGCCGTCCTCATGGGCCTCGCGCTCGGCCCGCTGTTCGCCCGCTTCGGCGGGCGCCGCGTGCTCGTCGGGGTGCTCGGCGGCCTGCCATTGGCGTTGGTGGCCTATGCGGCGGCGCCCAACCTGGCCGTCGGCGTGGTGACGATCTTCGCCGTCGGCTTCCTCTATCTGGGCGCTCTCTCGAGCTTCACCACCATCGCTCAGTTGCGGGCGCCCGCCGAGTTGCGCGGCCGCGTCCTCAGCCTCCTGATGGTGCTGCTCGGAACGCTGTACCCGCTGGGCAGCGTCATCCAAGGCGCGATCGCGGACCGCGTCGGCCTTCGGGCCACGACCGCCGGCGCGGGCATCCTGATGGGTGCGTCGCTGTTGTTCGCACGCGCGCTGCGACCCGATCTCGACGGCGCGCTCGACGAACAGCCGGAGTCAGGTGCTGCGGAGCGCCCGGATGCTGGCGCCGGCCAGGGCGACGGACGCGACGGCCTGGACCACGATGAAGGCGCCGAACTCGTGGTGGCCCGTGAGTGGGCAGGCGATCGAATCGGCGAGGAGAAAACCCGACGCGCCCAGGGAGGCGACGAGACCCCACCGCTGGCGAAGGGCGAGACCGATACCGGTGAAGACGAGCGCGGCGAGGAAGACCACGCCCATGATGGCGCCGATCCAGGCGAGCATCCCGGTGTGCGCCTCGGGCTCCGGCTGCAGCAGTTGCACGACCAGGAACAGGCCGTACCACCCGGCCAGCAGTCCGTAGGCCCATCCGGCTGAGATCCGGTCCCGTAGCCAGACGCGCGTGTCCTTCCTCTGCGTGAAACCTGCCTGCTGAGCGGGACGCGTCTCCGGGACCTGCTCCGGCGTCTCACGAGTCTCGAGCATCGCGACCTCCTCGATCAGACCCCCATGCTCGCGCGCGTCGGGCCGCCGTGGCGTCCGGCATCGTGGACCGCCGCCGAGACCCTCCGATACGGTCCGGCGGATGGTCCTCGAGCGGGAGCGCCGCGGCAAGGTCGAGATCCTCGCGATCAACCGTCCCGAGGCTCGCAACGCCGTGAACGGCGACGTGGCGTCGAGCATCGAGGGCGCGCTCGACGAGCTCGAGGCCGACGAAGAGATCTGGGCGGTCGTCGTCACGGGCCGCGGACCGGTGTTCTCCGCCGGAGCCGACCTCAAGATGGTGGCAGCCGGTCGCGGCCTCGAGCTGACGACGAAGCGGGGCGGCTTCGGCGGTATCACGCAACGCTCGTTCCCGAAGCCGCTCATCGCCGCCGTGAACGGCCCCGCGCTGGCTGGGGGGTTCGAGATCGTCCTCTCGTGCGACCTCGTGGTGGCGGCGGACGACGCCGTCTTCGGGCTCCCCGAGGTGAAGCGGGGACTGTTCGCGTCGGCCGGCGGTCTGGTTCGGCTGCCGAAGCGCGTGCCGCTCGCGCTGGCGACGGAGGTCGCGATCACCGGCGAGAGCATCGACGCCCACCGGGCCCACGCGCTCGGGCTCGTGAACCGGGTCGTGCCCAGGGACCAGGTCGTCGAAGAGGCCCTCGCGCTCGCGGTCCGAATCGCCGAGAACGCGCCCGTCGCCGTGCGCAGCTCGCTCCGCATCGTGCGCGAGGCGGGCGACCTCTCCGAGGCCGACGCCTGGCGGCTGAACGGCGAGCTGGCGGCGGAGGTCGGCTCGACGAAGGACGCGATCGAGGGTGCCCGTGCGTTCGCCGAGAAGCGCCCACCCGAGTGGACCGGGAGCTGACGTACCCCGAGCCTGACCGCGGGAGCAGCTACTCCTAGAATCGCGGGTCATGGAGACCGGGACGTCGGGTCTGCGGGTGGAGGAGCTGGCGGCCCGCGCCGACGTCTCCGTGGACACGATCCGCTTCTACCAGAAGCGTCGGTTGCTGCCGCCGCCCGAGCGGCGGGGGCGCATCGGCTGGTACGGCCCCGAGCACGTGGATCGGCTGGCCCGGATCAAGGAGCTGCAGCGCCGCGGCTTCTCGCTCGCGGTCATCCGGCGCATCGTCGCCGGTGAGCTCGACCGGGCCGACGAGCCGCTGGCTGCCGCCGTCGTCGCCGCCGGGGAAGGCGCGGACGACGAGGAGTTCCTCACGCTCGGGGAGCTTGCGGCGCGTTCGGGCGTCCCCGAGGCGCTCATCGAGTCGGTCGTGCGGGAGGGACTCCTCGTCCCCCGCCGTCACGAGGGGGACGCCCGGTTCACGACGGCCGACGTCGACATCGTGGCCGCCGGGTTGCGACTGCTCGAGACCGGCCTGCCGATGCCCGAGCTCCTCACGCTGGCACGGCGTCACCACGAGGCAACGCGCGAAACCGCCGAGGGCGCCGTGGCCATGTTCGACACGTACGTGCGCGAGCCGCTGCGCACCGCCGATCTCCCGGACGACGAGCGGGCCGAGCGGCTGGTCGAAGCGTTCCGGGTGTTGCTGCCGTCGGTCAGCGCGCTCGTGGCCCACCACTTCCGGCGCGTCCTGCTCGAGGTCGCACAGGAGCACCTCGAAGCGGTGGGCGAGCCGGCCGAGCTCGAGGCCGCGAGCGCCGAGGCCAACCGCCGGCTCGAAGTCGTGTGGCCGTGAGTCGCACGGCGGCCCCCGCACGAGACACGCGCCTCCCCGAGGGCGACGACAAACAACACGCGGTCGAGGCGATGTTCGATCGCATCGCGCCGCGCTACGACCGTCTGAACCGCATCATCTCGCTCGGCCAGGACCGGCGCTGGCGGCGACACACGGTCGCCGCGCTGCGTCTTCCGGCACGCGCGAAGGTGCTCGACCTCGGCTGCGGCACCGGCGACCTCTGTGACGTCGTCGCCGGCGACGGATACGCGCCCGTCGGCGTGGACTTCTCCGCCGGCATGCTCGCCGCCGCCCATACGCGTGCCCCGCTCGTGCGGGCCGACGCCCTCGCGCTCCCGATGCCAGACGCATCCGCCGACGGCGTGGTCAGCGGGTTCGCGTTGCGCAACTTCGTCGACCCCGACCGTTTCTTCCGCGAATGCGCGCGCGTGCTCCGGCCCGGCGGGAGGCTTGCCGCCCTCGAGACGGGCGAGCCTGCAAACCCGCTGCTGCGGGCCGGCCACCACGTCTGGTTCCGGCGCGTCGTGCCGCTCGTGGGCGCGCGCCTCGCGCACGACAGCGAGGCGTATCAG
This sequence comes from Acidimicrobiia bacterium, assembly GCA_035316025.1. Classification (GTDB taxonomy): domain Bacteria; phylum Actinomycetota; class Acidimicrobiia; order IMCC26256; family JACDBD01; genus JALZAA01. The sequence continues at coordinate 13,305 of DATFXL010000126.1, read as the reverse complement.
TATCTTCCGCGCTCGACCGCCTACCTACCGGCACCCGGCGAGCTGCTCGCCCTGGTCATCGCGGCCGGCTTCGCCGCGGTGGAGCGGCACACGTTCACCGCCGGCGCGGTCCAGCTCATCACAGGCACCCGGCGATGACCGCCACTTCCACCGCGGCTGGTCTCGTGGCCCGCACCCGACCCGTCGAGCGGCCGGCCCGCCTGATCGATGAGCTCGCACCTGACGGGTTTGCATGGCTGCGGGACGGGATCGGCTTCGTGACGGCGGGCGCGGCGGCGCGCGTGCCGGCGCCGCTCGCTGGTCGCGTGCTCGCCGGCATCGAAGTCGACGACCCGGTGCACACTCCGGGCACCGGAGCGATCGCGGTCGGCGCGCTGCCCTTCGGCCACCCCGTCGCCGGCGACGTCACGATCCCGGCCTCGGTGAGCGGTATCGACGCGCGCGGCCGCGCGTGGCGCACCGAGATCGGCCCACCGGTGCCAGCAGCGGTCGGCTCCCTCGCGCCGGCGACTCGCTTCAGCGTCGAGGGTCGCGTCTCCCGTTCGTCGTGGTTCGCTCAAGTCCGAGCCGTGCTCGACGCCATCCACGCCGGCGAGGTCGCCAAAGTCGTGCTCGCGCGCGAGGTCGTCGTGCACGCCGACGCGCTGTTCGACGCTCCTGCCGTCGTCGAGCGCTTGTGCGCGACCCAGGGCGACTGCGCCGTGTTCGCCGATGACGGCCTCGTGGGCGCGTCACCCGAGCTTCTCGTTCGCCGGAACGGACACGAGGTGCTGTCCCGCCCCATGGCCGGCACGATCCCCCGCCGGGCGACGGACGACAACGACCGCGCCGCCGAGGCTGCGCTCACCGCATCGGCCAAGGATGGGCTCGAGCATCGCCTCGTCATCGACGACGTCGTGCACGGCTTGCGCGAGTGCGGCGTCGACGTCACGACCGTGCGCGGTCCCGAGGCCGCTCGCCTGGCGACAGTCATCCATCTCGCCACGACGATCGCCGGCACCGTGGACACCCGATCGGCGAGCTCGGCGCTCGACCTCGCGCTCCGGCTCCATCCGACGCCTGCCGTCGCCGGCGCTCCGCGCGACCGCGCGCTGAGCATGCTGCAGCAGCTCGAGTCGTTCGACCGGGGCTGCTACGCAGGCCCCGTGGGCTGGGTCGACGCGCAGGGCGACGGCGAGTGGGCGGTCGCCCTCCGGTGCGCCGAGCTCGACGGATCGACGGCGCGCCTCGTCGCCGGCGCCGGCATCGTGGCCGGCTCGGACCCCGATGCCGAGTGGGCGGAGACGCAGGCAAAGTTCGAGCCGATGCTGCGTGTGCTCGTACAGCCGTAGCGTCGCCGTGCGACGCGGAACGGCCGGGCAGATTCTCTAAGCTCGGACGCCGGTCGCGACGCGGCGACCCGGTCAGGAGAGAGACGCCGAAATGGGCCGTTCGCGAATCACGACGCTCGTGGCGTTGGTCGCCGTCACCGGGCTCATGACGGCGGGGCTCGCCGCCGGGAGCGGTCTGGCCGGCGCGGGCGAGGAGGACCGCGGCAACGTCAACGGGTCGCTGGAGCTCGGGCAGCTGGCGGCACAGTCGGGCCAGCTCAGCAGCATCGTGCAGTCCCTGACCGTGCCGGTGACCATGGCGGTCGACGAGATCAACGCCACCGGCGGGGTGCTGGGGAAGCCGGTGACGTACACGGTGGCCGACGACGCGACCGACCCCGAGGTTGCGAGCGAATCGCTCGAAGGGCTTCTCGAGGACAGCAAGGTCGACGCCATCATGGGCCCGTCGTCGTCGGGTGTCACGCTCGACCTCCTCGACGAGGTGAGCCGGCGCGGGGTGCTCATGTGCTCGGGTTCGAACACCGCCGCCGACCTGTCGACGGCGGACTCGGACGGCTACTACTTCCGCACCACGCCGTCCGACCGGCTGCAGGGCCCGGCCCTGGCCCGGCTCGTGCTCGAGGACGGCCGCAAGAAGGTCGGGATCCTCGCCCGTCGGGACAGCTACGGCGTCGGCCTGGCGAGGTCGGTCAAGAAGCAGCTCGCGAAGGGCAAGGCCACGGTCGTCGCCGACGTCGAGTACGACCCGGACGCGACCGGCTTCGACAAGGTGGTCCAAAGGGTCGTCGACAAGAAACCCGACGCCGTTGTCGTCCTCGGGTTCGAGAATGACGGGAGCGACATCGTCCGGGCGCTCACCACCAAGGGGCTCTCACCTCAGCAGTTCCCCATCTACGCGGCTGACGGCATGCGAACGAACGCGTTCCCGACGCTCCTCGATCAGAACAACCCGGCCGCCGCCGCTGGGATCAAGGGCACCTCGCCGGCTACCCAGCCCGCCGGAGCGCAGAGCCCGTTCCTCGACGCGTTCGCCGCCACGGGCATCGATCCGATCTACTCGTCCTTCTACTACGACTGCACGGTGCTGACCGCGCTGGCGGCCGAGAAGGCGAAATCCGACGACCCCGGCAAGATGAAGGAGGTCTTCGCCGCCAACACGAGAGGCAAGGAGGAGTGCCGGACGTTCGCAGATTGCAAGCGCCTGCTCGGCGAAGGAAGGACGATCCACTACCAGGGCGCGTCGGCCGCCTTCCCGCACATGAACAAGTTCGGGAAGTTCGAACCGACCGCGGGCGTCTACGAGGTGTGGCAGTTCGACGACACCGGCCGCGACGCCACCGCTCCGCCCGACTCGCAGATTCGCATCGGCTGACTCGGTCAGGTCGTGAGTGCGGCGGCCGCGGCCGCCCACGCCTCGCGGTGGCGGGCGACGTTGTCGGCCCGCTCGGTGGGAACGATCACGCACCGCACCCCGCGGGCGGCAATCGCGGCGTCGACGGCCGGCACGACGTCGCTCGCCTTCTCGACCCGGTCGACCGGCACGCCGTGCATCCCCGCCAGCGCGGCGAGGTCGACCCCGTGGGGCGTCCCGAACAACAGCTCGAAGTGCTCGGGCAGGTCGGCCTGGGGCAGGAAGGAAAAGATGCCGCCGCCGTCGTTGTCGAGCACCACGAAGGTGACGTCGACGCCACGGCTCGCGGCGCCGACGAGGCCGTTGGCGTCGTGCAGGAAGCAGAGGTCGCCGAGCAGCGCGACGATCGGTCCGGATGCGGCCGTGGCCGAACCGAGCACGGTGGAGACGAACCCGTCGATCCCGTTCACGCCCCGGTTGGCGAGGTAGCGGAGGCTGGAGCGAGGGCGAGCGAAGGCCTCGACATCGCGTACCGGCATGCTCGATGCGACCGCGAGCGTGGCGCCGGCAGGCATGGCGTCGACGACGTCACGCGCGACGCGGCCCTCGAACGGCGTCGCCCACCCGTCCAGGAGATCGTCGAGCGCGGCGCGCGCTGATCGCTCTGCTGCCAGCCACGAGCCCCACCACGCCTCGTCGGGGTCCGCGGGCGTGACCCCGCCGGCGAGCGTGGCGAGCAGAGGATCGACGTCGACGGCGATGCGCTCCTCCGCCGCCCGCGCCGGGTCGAGCCACGCGCCGTCGGGGTCGACGAGCAGCTGGGGAACACCGGCGTCCAACCAGGCCATGAGCGGCTTGCTCGTCGGCGCCGCGCCGAGGCGAAGCACGAGGTCGGGTCGATGACCGGTGGCGAACGCCGGGATGCGCAGCAACGCCTCGTACGTGGAGATCGCGTGCGCCCCCTGCCGGAGGCCCGAGATGGGGTCGGCGAGCACCGGCCATCCGACGGTGGCGGCGAATCGCTCGACGGCTTCGGGCGATGCGCCACTTCCCCAGCCGACGACGATGACGCCGGAGCGGCCGGCGCGCGTCAACGCCGCCAGGCGGGCCACGGTCGCGTCGTCGGGGACGCGCGCCGGCCCGGTCACGACCGTCCACGGTCGTCCGTCGGGACGTCCCGGCGCGTCGACGAGCGGCTCGCCGGTGGGCACCAGCGGCTCTCGGAAGGCGAGGTTGAGGTGCACGGGCCCCGCCGGCGGGCCGAGCGCCTCGCCCGCCGCCCGCGCCGCCACGGGCCGCCACGACGCCGCCGCGCCCGGGTGGTCCTCGGGCACGCCGACGTCACAGAACCAGCGCACGGCCCGGCCGTAGAGGTCGAGCTGGTCCACGGTCTGGCCGGCGCCGGTGTCGCGCAGCTCCGCTGGCCGGTCGGCGGTACAGACGACGAGCGGTGTGCGGCTGTGGTATGCCTCGAGGACGGCGGGATGAAAGTTCGCCGCCGCCGTCCCGGACGTGCAGAGCACCACCGCCGGACGACCACTCGCCTTCGCCGCGCCGAGCGCGAAGAACGCCGCCGACCGCTCGTCGAGGTGCACGTGGACGCGCACCCGGTCGTCGGCCGCGAGCGCAAGCGCGAGGGGCGCCGACCTCGATCCCGGGGCGAGGCAGGCGTCCGTAACGCCGGCGCGCGCCCATTCGTCGACGAAGGCGCGAGCGAAGGCAGTGTTGGCGTCGCGGGTCATGCGAGGATCCGGAGGTGGCGCTCGTGCTCGTCCCCGGATTCACGCAGACGGCGACGGCGTGGGACGCGGTCGTGGACCACCTGCCGGCCGACGCCGGGCCCGTGCCCGTCGACGTCCCGACGAGCCTCGGCTTCGTCGAGACGGCGGCCGCCATCGGCGAGCTCGGGGGACGCGCGGTCTACGTCGGATACTCGATGGGCGGTCGCCTGTGTCTGCGGCTCGCGCTCGACCGTCCGGAGCTGGTTCGGGGGCTGGTGCTCCTCAGTGCGTCGCCGGGCATCGCCGACGACGCCGAGCGGGCAGCCCGGCGCGAGGCGGACGAGAAGCTGGCCCGTCAGATCGAGCGCGAAGGGGTCGACGCGTTCCTCGCGCGCTGGCTTCGCCAGCCCTTGTTCTCGACGTTGCCGGAGGACGCGGCGGGTCTCGACGCTCGCCGCGCCGGGCACACGGTGGCGACGCTCACGCACGCACTGCGCGTCTTGGGGCCCGGCACCCAGGAGCCGCTGTGGGACCGTATCGACCAGCTCGTCCCGCCGTTCGTGCCCGCCGCCGGCGTCCTCGACGAGAAGTACGTCGACATCGCCTTCGCAATGGCCGAACGCGTCGGACGCGACGTTCACCCCGTCCTCATCGGCGGCGCCGGTCACGCCGTCCACCTCGAGAACCCCGAAGGCGTCGCGTCGCTGCTGCGCCGCGTGCTTCACGACGTCACCCTGTGACCTCATAGCGGGCGAGCAGCTCCGGCGCGGGCGTGACGCGTCGCACCCGCAATCGTCCGTCGACGGGCACGAGCGGCTCGGCCACGACGTCGCCGCCGGGCATGCGCGCCGTCAGCCCGCACGCGTGGGGGAGATCGGGCAACGCCGCCGCGAGGGCGAGACCGGCCGCGATCCCGATGGACGTCTCACGCATCGACGTCACGATGGCGGGGACGCCGGCTGCCTCGGCGACCTGGAGAGCAGCGCGCACGCCACCGAGGGGCTGGACCTTCAGAACGACGGCGTCGGCCGCGTGAAGGGTGGCCAGTCGGCGGGCGTCGTCGACCGAGCGAACGCATGCGTCGGCCGCCATCGGGACGTCGACCCGCCGGCGCAGACGGGCCAGCTCGTCCAGTCCCCCGACCGGGTCCTCGACGAGCTCCAGGTCCTGCGGGGCGAGCCGACGGATCACCCTCTCGGCGGTCTCGACATCCCACGCGGCGTTGGCGTCGACGCGCACCGGGATGTGAGGACCGACTGCCTCGCGCACGTCCGCGACCAGCTCGACGTCGTCGTTCGGGTCCGGCCGTCCGACCTTCACCTTGACGGCGGGGACGCCCGCCAGCGCGCCCGCGTCGACGGGGGCGCGGTCGACGAGCGCGTTCACCGGCACGGCGGCGCGCACCGGCGCCGGCCAGCCGGCGCACGCCGCTTCCTCGGCGGCGCGACGAGAGGCAACCGGTGCGCACGGATACCCAGGAAGCGGCGACGACTCGCCCCACCCGGCCGGACCCGCGATCAGCGTCACGGCCCGGTCCCCGATGCGCAGCCGGTGCTCTCTCACGAGGTGACCAGTCCCAGGCCGAGCAGCACGGCGACGACGAGCTCGAGCCGCGCGGTAGCGACAAGCGCCGCGACGAGGGACGGCGGATCATGCCGCGTCACCACCAAGCGGACCGGCCGAGCGGCGAGGGGCAGCGCCGCCAGCGCGATGAGGGCCGTCGGGAACAGCACCCCCACCGCGACCACGGCGACAAACGCGCCGGCGATGCAACCGGCGTACAGCGCTCGAGCCGTGGAGGCGCCGACGAGCACGGGGAGGGTGCGCTTGCCGACCGCGCGGTCGGTGTCGACGTCGCGGATGTTGTTGGCGAGCAGGATGGCGCAGGCGAGCAACCCCACTGCGACCGCGCCCCACCACGCCGACGCCGGCACCCGCTCGGCTTGCACGTAGGCCGAGCCGGCAGTGGCCACGACCCCGAAGAACACGAGCACGGCGAGCTCCCCGAGCCCGGTATAGCCGTACGGCCGGGGTCCCCCCGTGTACAGCACGGCGGCAGCGATGGCCACGGCGCCGATAAGAAGCAGGCGCAGATCGACGGCGATCGCGAGCGCGAGGCCGAAAACGGCCGCCACGCCGAACGCCATCGCGGCCGCGTTGCGCACGGCTGCCGGCGCCGCGACGCCCGAGGCCGTCAGGCGTACCGGCCCGGCGCGCTTCGTATCCGTCCCGCGGACTCCGTCGGAGTAGTCGTTGGCATAGTTCACGCCGACTTGCAGCCCGAGGGCGACGATGAGCGCAGCCGCGGCGCGCCACCAGGTGAGCGTGTCGGCGTCGGCGTAGGCGGCGGCGGTGCCAACGAGCACCGGGGACACCGCCGCACCCAGCGTGCGCGGCCGCGCCCCGGCGACCCACTCCGCCGCCGTCGTCATCTCACGGGCGCTTCGGGAACCGGTCGAACTCGGGGCGGCGGCGCTGGAGGTAGGCCTGCTTGCCCTCCTGCGCCTCCTCGCTCATGTAATAGAGAAGGGTGGCGTCGCCGGCCAGCTGCTGGATGCCGGCGAGCCCGTCGTCGGCCGCGTTGAGCGACGCCTTCAGCATGCGGAGCGCCAGCGGACTGTGCTGCAACATGCGTTTACACCAGGCCACGGTCTCGACCTCGAGGTCCTCGAGCGGGACGACCTTGTTGACGAGGCCCATGTCGAGCGCGGCCTGAGCGTCGTACTGCTCGCAGAGGAACCAGATCTCGCGTGCCTTCTTCTGCCCGACACTGCGGGCGAGGAGACCCGACCCGTAGCCGCCGTCGAAGGAGCCGACCTTGGGCCCGGTCTGCCCGAAGCGGGCGTTGTCGGCTGCGATCGTGAGGTCGCAGACGACGTGCAGGACGTGCCCGCCGCCGATCGCGTATCCGGCCACCATCGCGACGACGGGTTTCGGCAGCCGCCGGATCTGGATCTGGAGATCCAGGACGTTGAGGCGACCGACACCCTCGTCGTCGACGTAGCCGTCGTCGCCCCGGATGCGCTGGTCGCCACCGGAGCAGAAGGCCTCCGGGCCCTCCCCCGTGAGAACGATCACGCCGACGGCGGGGTCGCTCCGGGCCCGCTCGAATGCGTCCTGGAGCTCGAAGAGGGTGCGGGGCCGGAAGGCGTTGCGCACTTCGGGGCGGCAGATCGTGAGCTTGGCGATGCCGTCGGCGACCTGGTAGCGGATGTCGCCGTACTCGGCGTCGGCGGCGAGCTTCCACGGCAGCGCCGCCCGGATGGCCCGGTCCATGGGCGTCTCCACTCTGGGAGCGGTTACTCCTACGGACCGTTACGGTAGCGCCGCGACCACGGCGGCGGCCAAGCGCCGCCGGCCGCGGTCAGCCGGCGATCGTGAAGGCGGAGTCGAGGCCGGTGATCTCGAAGACCTTGCGGGCCGACGGCTTGAGCCCGCGCAGCTCGATCCCACCTCCGCGCTCGCGAGCCCGCTTCAGCGCCCCGACGAAGACCCCAAGGCCGGTCGAGTCGATGAAGTCCATGGCCGAGAGGTCGACGACGACCCGACCGGCGCCATCCTCGATGAGCCGGTACAGCTCGTCGCGGAGGGACGGCGCCGTGGCGACGTCCACCTCTCCCTCGACGACGACGATGGGGATGTCGGAGTCTTCGCGCACCGAGATGCGGAAGTCTTCGCCCGCGTGCTGATCAGAGCCGGGGGAGACCATGGCGGCCAGACTACCCGGGCACTAGGGCTGTCGAGCCAGCTCGAACCAGACCGAGGTGCCGTCCGGGCTCGTGTCGTAGCCCCAGCGGTCGGCGATGGCGTCGACGATCTGAAGCCCGCGGCCGTCGACCCGATCCGTGTCGAGTGGGCGCAACTCGGGCTCCCCGCCGCCCACGTCACGCACCTCGATTCGGACGCACCCGTCATCGAGGCGCACCGAGACGCGCGTCTCCGTGCGGGCATGGCGGTAGGCGTTCGTGACCAGTTCGCTCGTAAGGAGCAGGACCAGCTCGACGAAGTCGTTCTGGCAGTTCCACCGGCGGAGGGCAGCGCCGACGAACCGCCGGGCCCCGGCCGCGCTGGGCGCTACCGATGGGAAGACCGTGGAGATCTCGTCCGGCACCGCCTCACGCCCATTCCCGCCGCGGCGCGCGCGGCTCACTGGCGCGCTCACGTCGTGGCCTCGGCCCGGAGCCGCTCGAGGCTCCGGCTGAGGAGCCGCGAAACGTGCATCTGGCTGACGCCGACGCGATCGGCGATCTCGGACTGCGTCATGCTCTCGAAGAAGCGCAGCTCCACGATGCGTCGCTCCCGCTCGGGAAGAACGGCGAGGAGCTCGGCGATCTCGGCCCGATGCTCGATCCGCTCGAACTCGGGATCGTCGTCGCCGAGGCACGACGCCAACTCCCCGCCTTCGTCGTCCGGGGTGATCGAGCCGTCGAGCGACACGAGCCGGTACAGCGAGCCCGCCTCCATCGCCTCGAGGACGGCCTCTTCGGAGACGCCGGCCCGGGCGGCGACTTCCGCCGGCGTCGGCGAACGGCCTTCCTCCTGGCCCAAGGCGGAGACGACGCGGCCGAGCTGGAGATGGAGCTCCTGCACACGACGCGGGACCCGCACGGCCCAGCCGCGGTCGCGGAAGTGGCGCTTCAGCTCGCCGAGGATGGTCGGGGTCGCGAACGTCGAGAACTGGAGACCGCGGTCGGGGTCGAACCGCTCGACCGCCTTGAACAACCCGACGAGCGCGACCTGCACCAGGTCGTCGCGCGACTCGCCGCGGTTCGCGAACCGGCCGGCAAGGAAGTGAGCGAGGGGTGCGTGGTCCTCGACGAGCTCGTCACGCAGGCGGCGATCCCCGGTGCGGCGGTAGGCGCTGAACCGCGCGTCGATGCGCGAGTCTGCGGCGCGCTCGTGGCCCCGCTCGCGGCGCTGGTCGGCGTCGTTCCCGGGGCGGCTCTCGCGCTCAGCGGGCCTGCGCCACTCCCGTGTGCTGCGCTGGCGCACCGGCACCATCAGCCCCAACGCCCGGTACGACCGGCGCGCTTCACCAGCGAGAAGCGGATCCCCGCCGGCCCGTCGGCCAGCTCGACCTCGTCCGATACGGCGTCGACGATCAGCTCGGACACCGCCGCCAACTGCAGCGGGCGGCGGATGCCTCCGTGGCCGGCGGCGCCCCACACCTCGACCAGGCCGGGTCCCGTGGAGAACCCGACGGTAATGGGTGTCTCGGTGCTTCTGATCACGGCGTGGCACACCTCGTCGACGGCGATCCTGAGGTCTTCGATCTCGTCGCAGTCGAAGCCGGCGCGATCGGCGGCGTCTGCTGCGACCAGCCGAATCGTCCGCAGGTGCTCGAAGGTGGGTGGGACCTGCAGACGAAGCTGACACGGGCCCACCGGGTCCTCGAGCTTCCCGAAACGGTCGAGCTTGTCGAGATCTTCGAGCATGATGGGCACGGCGGACTAACCCCCAACGCCTTCGCGTTGCTGAGCCAACCTACCCACGACCTGCGGAAACCATGCCCGCCGAGCGGCCCGGCACCGACGGATTCCTACCGTTTTGTCACAAGCGCGACACTCGATGGAATATCAGGCACCACGCTGGCGAACGAGGGGTCGGCAATGGCCGAGGTACCCGTCGAGATCAAGTTGACCATCCCGGGCAACCCCGACTTCCTGCGTCTGGCGCGCCTGGCCGCCGCCGACGCCGGCAGCCGCGCCGGCCTCACGTTCGACGAGATCGAAGACCTCCGCATCGGCGTCGACGAGTTGTGCCACTCCGTCATGCGGGGCGACGGGGGCGGTGTGGTCGAGCTCGTCTTCCAGCTCCACGACGACGGACTGGTCGTCGGCGGCACTGGCCCGCCCGTCGAGCCGGGCGGCGAGTCGAAACCAAGCGAGCTGTCCCGCACGATCGTCGCCGCCGTCGTCGACGAGCACGAGCTCGATCGCGACGGCGACGCCCTGCACTTCCGACTCGTCAAGCGCGCTCGGCGTCGTTGAGATGTCCGTCGACCCCCAGGAACGGGCGGCGCTCTTCGTCGAGTACCGCCGCACCCAGGAGCGACGCCTGCGCGACCGGCTGATCGAGATGAACATCGGTCTGGCCGAGGCGGTCGCGCGGCGGTTCGGGGGACGCGGCGAACGGCACGACGACCTCCTCCAGGTCGCGCTCGTCGGACTGCTCAAGTCCGTCGAGCGGTTCGATCCGGGACGCGGTCTCGCCTTCTCCAGCTTCGCGACCCCGACGATCGAAGGCGAGCTCAAGCGTCACTTCCGTGACAAGCGATGGGCGGTGCGTGTCCCGCGCCGGTTGCAGGAGCTCATGCTCGAGGTGAATCAGACCGTCGCCACGCTCACACAACGATGCGGTCGCTCACCGACGATCGACGAGATTGCGGCCGAGACGAACCTCTCGAGCGAGGAGGTCCTCGAGGCGTTGGAAGCCGGGCGCGCGATCGTCGCCTCGCCGATCGAGAGCGAGGACCGGGACACCGGCACCGGGGGCGTGATCGACCGGCACGGCAGTCTCGACCACGGCATGGAGGTCGTCGAGCAGCGGATGATCGTGTCGCAGCTCCTCGACTCGCTGCCGCCACGGGAGCGCGACATCGTCGTCCTGCGGTTCTACGACGGGCTCACGCAATCGGAGATCGCCAACCGGTTCGGGGTGAGCCAGATGCAGGTCTCGCGCATCCTGGCGCGCACCCTCGATCGCCTGCGCGCTGGTGTCGGCGATGTCCTCACGTAGCCGCGAGCAGTTTGACGGCGCGCCTTACTCACGCGCGTTCAGGAGTGCTTCCTTCCAGGTGCGAAAGCGCGCGTGCGTCCGCCCGTCGGCGCCGACGCCCTCTCCGGTGCCGTCGGGCCGCAGGCGGAACGTGTACCGCTCGTCGAGCTCGTCGGCGGCGAGCGCCATGTAGCGGGCGTCGGCCCGGGAGGCCGGGCCGGCTCGCCAGAGCAGGAAGCGGCCGAGGCGGCGCTTGTACGCGACGAGCGTCACGCCGAAATCGGCGCCCAGCTCACGCAGCTCACCCGGCGCTTCCACCCACCGGTCGGCCGGGATCAGGTAGTCGCGCTGTGGAAGCGGCGGCAGGTCGTCGGTGTGATAGTCGACGACGACCGGTGGGCGGTCTTCGGGGGACGTCGCCATTCTGCAATGCTCGCACCGCATGACAGTGGTGCAGGAACTGCCGACGCCGGCGCTCGTCGTCGACGCCGACGCCTTCGACCACAACCTGGCCGCCATGGCGGCCGCCCTGCCGGGCGAGCGGTGCCGCCCGCATGTCAAAGCGCACAAGACCCTCGCCCTGGCTCGTGAGCAGGCGGCGCGGGGACACCGGGCGTTCACCTGCGCCACGCCGAGAGAGATGGAGGGCATGGCGAAGGCCGGGCTGGGCGAGGACCTGCTGCTCGCGAACGAGGTCGTCGACCCGGACCGTCTGCGCCGCCTGGCGGAGCTCGACGGCCGCGTCACGATCGCCGTGGACTCACAGGCGACGATCGACGCCGCTGTTCGAGCCGGGTTGGAGGAGGTCGTGATCGACGTGTTCGTCGGCATGCCGCGCTGCGGGTGTCCGGTCGAGCGCGCCGGACCGCTGGCCGACGCGGCGCGGGCGAGAGGGCTCGGCGTGCGCGGAGTGATGGGCTACGAGGGCCACGTGGTCGGCGTCGCGGATCGAGCGACGCGCGAGGAGCAGACGGAGGCCGCGATGCGCATGCTGCTCGACGCGCACGCCGACGTCGGCGGCGAGCTCGTCTCCGGCGGCGGCACCGGGACGTTCGACATCAACACGTGGGTCACCGAGATCCAGGCCGGGTCGTACGCGCTCATGGACACCGCGTACGACCAGCTGGACCTCCCGTTCCGTCAGGCGCTGTCGATCGTCGCCACCGTGATCTCCGTGTCGGAAGGATGGGCGGTCGCCGACTGCGGCCTCAAGGCGCTGGGCATGGACCACGGGGACCCGACGGTCATCGGTCACACCGTGTGGTACTGCTCGGACGAGCACGTCACGTTCGGGCCGGGAGGTGCCGTCACGGTCGGCGATCAGGTCCGTGTGGTACCGGCGCACGTCGATCCGACCGTCGCCTACCACGAGCGATTGCATCTCGCTCGAGGTGAAGAGATCGTCGATACGTGGGCGGTCGATCTCCGCGGCTGGTAGCCGGCCCGGGACGTCCGGTTCTGTCCCGGTACAGTACGCATCGTGTCGCTTCGTCGGCGCCTCCTTCTCCTTTCGCTCGTATACGTCGTCATCGTCTTCGCGGGCGGGGCGGCGGTGTTGCGCATCAGTACGGAGCGTGACGACGTCATCACGCAGCAGCGCGCCCTCGTCGCCGCTTCCCCACTCGACGCCGCGCAGCAGGAGGCACTGCGCGCGACGCAGACGCGGCTCGAGGATCTCCGCTTCCAGCTCAATACGACGATCGGAGTCGTCCTCGGGCTCGCGTTCGCGACCACGATCGTCGGTTCATTCCTCGTCCGCCGCTGGGTGACCCGACCCATCGAGCGCCTGGCCCGCGCGGTCCGGAACGCGCGTACGGGCAAGGTCGGTGTCATCGCGCCACAAGGACCACCCGAGATCGCGGATCTCGCCCGTGACGTCGACGCCATGCGCCTGCAGATGAACAGGGCCCTCTTCGACGAGATGCGCGCGCGCGAGACGATCGAGCAGAGCGCGTCTGTCGTCCTGCAGCTCCGGTCGGAGCTCGGCACCGGCGTCGACGAGCTCCCCGAGGGGTGGACGGTCGCCGCGCAGCTGCACGCCGCCGTGGGGCTCGTCGCCGGGGACTGCTACGACGTGATCAACCTGGGGCCGTCCGGTCTCGGCCTCGTCGTCGTCGACATCTCCGGTCATGGCGCCGTGTCGGGGATCCTCGCCCTGCGCTGCAAGGAGCTGCTGCGCGCCGGG
>DATFXL010000125.1:0-15945 GCA_035316025.1 Acidimicrobiia bacterium | reverse complement strand
GATGGCGACGTCGGCCGCGTGGCCGGACGCTCCGCTCCCGTCGACGACGGTTCCGCCGTGGATGACAACGTCAGCGGGCATCTGAGCCTTGCTCCCCATCGACTGGGTAGATGATGAACTCGAGCAGGTTGCCGTCCGGGTCGCGTACGTACACACTCGATCCCTCGGCTCGCCGGCCGCCTTGGCGTTCCACGGGGCCCTCCTCGATCTCGGCGCCCGCCTGGTGCAGCAGTGCGCGCAGCGAGTCGGCGGATCCGCCCCACACGAAGCAGAGGTCGCCGCACGGGGGCGTCGCAGCGGGGGCGCGCAGCGTGAAGCCCTTGCCTCGCCACGCTTCGGGACGATGGAGGTTGATCATCTGGTCCCTGACGTAGACGGAGACGACCCCGGGACGTTCCGCGACATGCAACCCGAGCGCGCGGTAAAAGGCCACCATCGCGTCGGTGTGCTGCATCGGGAGCGAGACATGGTCGAAGCCCCGAATCGTTCCATCGCTCTCAGGAGACATCCGCGAACCCGTACAGGCGCGCGCAGTTCTCTGCCGTGATCTTGCGGCGGTCGGGTTCGGGTAGCGCGCCGAGCGTCTCGTCGATCGCCTGCAGGGAGTACGGGAACGTGCTGTCGGTGTGCGGATAGTCCGAGGCCCACATGCACGAGTCGGGACCGAGGAGCGGGATCAGCTGCCCGCCCAGCGCGTCCTCCTCGAAGGTCGCCATCACCTGGCGACGGAAGAGCTCGCTCGGCGCGGTTCGTGGCGCGTCATCAAGCTTGTCGCGGAGGCTCTCCCACTCCAGATCCATGCGCGCCAGGAAGTACGGCAGCCACCCGATGCCCGACTCCGCGAGCACCAGGGTCATGCCGGGATGCCGCTCGAGCGCGCCCGAGAACACCATCGTCGCCAGCGGCTCGTCGAGCTGGAGGGGAAGGACCGTCGCGAACGCGGCCGACTGCCACTTGCCGAACCGGTACCGGAGGCCCGACCAGGTGCCGCCCTTGAGATGGAAGCTGATGGGCAGTCCGGTGTCGGCGGCCGCGGCCCAGAGGCGGTCCCAGCCGGGGTCGCCGATGTCGATCGCGAAGACATCGATGATCGCGCCGCGGTGGCCGATGCCCGCGCAACGCTCGAGCTCGGCGGCGGCGGCCTCGGGGGAGTGACCGGGCAGGAACGCGAGCACGCACAGCCGGTCGGCGGCGACGGCGTTGAACTCGTCGACCGCCCAATCGTTCCACGCCGCGTAGGCGGCGTCCTGGAGCTCGGGGTCGTCGATCGGGAAGCCGAGCGCGAGCGGCCCGTAGATCACCGAGGCACGCAGCCCGTCGCGCTCCATGTCCTCGAGGCGGAGCTTCGGGGTGCCGGCGCGGAAGCCGTCGTCCTCGATACCGGCGCGCCCGATCGCGGTGAGGCTCTTCGCGGCCTCACTCGTCACTGACATCCCGCTGCGGCCGATGACACGGTCGTCGCACACCCACACCGGGCGGCCGTCACGCGTCTCTACTCGGGGACCACGTGCCGCCAATGATTGCGACAGTCGTGACGCCCAGACATGGGGCGGGACCGCGTACAGGTCGAGATGATCGTCGCAGGAATAGATGCCGAACCCCGTATCCACGTGCGTCACCGTTTCGTGGTCGGCGGCGGCGTGCGCTTCGCCAGCAGGTCCTTCACCGGCCGGGGTGGCGGGCCGGCGGTTGTCCCTCCGTCGACCGGCAGCACGACCCCCGTGATCTGTGCCGCCCGGTCGCTTGCGAGGTAGAGCGCCGCCTCGGCGACGTCGGCGGGAGACGCCAGGCGCTGGAGCGGCTGCATCGCCCGCACGATCGCCTCTTGGTCGAACGTGGTGTTGATCCCCGTCGGGATGTGCGCCGGCGCGATGCAGTTCACGCGGACCCCGGCTCGTGCCAACTCGATCGCGATCGACTTGCTCAGATGGATCACCGCGGCTTTCGAGGCGCGGTACGCCATCACCCCGGGCCCGGCGTTGATCCCCCCGATGGACGTTGTGTTGAGGATGGTGCCGCCACCCTGCTCGACCATGCGCCGAGCCGCCCGTTGACATCCGACCATGACACCCAGGATGTTGACGGCCATCGTGCGTTCGAAGTCCTCGAAGTCGTCGTCGAGGAACCGCTGGTGCGATCCGCCGATGCCCGCGTTGTTCACCATGATGTCGAGCGCCCCGAGGTCCTCCACCGCGACGTCGACGGCGCGCTGCACGTCGTCGGCGTCGGCGACGTCGGTCGGCTGGAAGGCGACGGCGGAGCCGAGCTCGGTCGACGCCGCCTTGCCCGCTTCGGCGTCGATGTCGGCGATGACCACGCGCGCGCCTTCCTCGACGAAACGGTCGACGATGGCCCGGCCCAGTCCGTTGGCGCCGCCGGTGACGATCGCGACCCTTCCCGCGAGCTCCTCGGCCACGTCAAGTCCCCCCGCGCACCGTCACACTTCTTCGATCCAGAACTCGGGCGACGTCTCGATCCCGTGGCGCTCGAAGAGGGTGTCGACCTCGGCGAGGTCGTCGTCACTGATCGACCAGCCGACGGCGCCGACATTGTCCTCGACCTCGGCAACCGTACGGCACCCGACCAATGCCGTACTGACGGCAGGGTGCGAGCTCGCCCACCGGAGCGCGAGTTGGGGGAGGCTCCGGTCGTACCGTGCGGCAATGCTTTTGAGCTCTTCGACGGCGCGCACATTGCGCGGGAACGACTCCGGGCTGAACAGAGCTTCGAACATCTTGATCGAACCCATTCGTCCCCGACGCGCCCGCCAGTCCTGGTCGCCGAAGTCCATGTCCTCGGTGAAGGTGCCGGTGAGCAGGCCGAAACAGAGCGACCCGTATGCCATGAACCCGATGCCGTGCTCCTCGCAATAGGGGAAGATCTCGCGCTGCATCCTGCGGTCGAACATGTTCCAGCCGTACTGGACCACGTCGATGCGGCGGACGCGCATGCAGGCCTCGATCTCCTCGGGCATGAAGTTCGACACACCGACGAAGCGGACCTTGCCGTCGCGCACGATCTCGTCCAGTGCTGCCATCGTCTCCTCGAAGGGAGTCAACCGGTCCGGCCAGTGCACCAGATAGACGTCGACCCAGTCAGTGCCGAGGTTCTTGAGGCTCTTGTCGATCGAGGCGAAGACGCGTTCACGGCTGCTGTCACGCAGGTTCGGCTTGTCCCGGTAATTCATGCCGAACTTCGTGACGACGATCGCCTCGTCGCGCCGCCGACCAAGCGCCTGCCCGAGTGCCCGCTCCGACGCTCCCATGCCGTATCCCTCGGCGGTGTCGAAGCAGTTGATCCCGAGGTCGAGGGCGCGATCGACGGCACGGACGAACTCGGGTTCTTCGACGTGTCCGTAGCCGCCCGCCACCTCCCAGCACCCGAAGCCGACGGCGGAGACCTGCAGGCCGGTCTGGCCGAACGGTCGGTGCTCCATCGAACCCTCCCCCTGAGCAGCGGCGCCCCGCGGTGAAACTAACGGTCGTGTCACAGGACCGTAGCACCGGGCGTTCGGCTCTCGCCCCGGGCGAGGTTCACGCCGAGGCGAAACTAACGGTAGTGTCACTCGGCGATGGCCACGCCCCGCACCACGCCCGAGCGCCGCGGCGGCGGCCCGTCTGCCGTTCGCCGGGCCCCGTTCTCCGACAACCCACGGGTCGGGGTCCGGGGACAGCGGACCCAGCAGCGCATCCTCGACGCCGCCCTGAGGGCGTTCGCGGAGAAGGGGTACCACGGCTGCAGTATCGACCGGATCACGAAGCTCGCTCGTTGCTCGCGGGTGTCCTTCTATCAGTACTTCGCCAGCAAGGAGGACGTGTTCGGGCAGCTCGCCGGCCAGGTCGCCCGCCAGCTGCTGGCTTCGACGGAGGCGCTGGACCCGCTCGCGCCCGACACCCACGGCTGGGCGGCGATGCGGGCGTGGGTCGGCCGCTACGTCGAGATCTACAGCCGCTACGAGCCTGTCTTCCACGCATACGAGACGGACGAAGGTCTGGCGGCGGTGGCTGCGCGTACCGGTGACGACGCGATCACGCAGCTGCGCGCGAAGTTGATGACCACAACGCTGCCGCCGCGGCAGTTAGATCCCGTCATCCGACTTCTGCTGCAGTGCATGAACCACTCGCTCGAGGTAGCGGACATCCTCCGCTCCGTCGAGCCGGCTGCCTACCCCAGCGCGCGCTTCGAAGACGCGGTCACGGATGTTCTGCATCGCACGTTGTTCAGCCTGCGCACGGACGCGAACGTCCACGAGCCTGACGGTTCCGCGCCGCCGACCGTCCAGTTCAACCCCGCGATGCTGGAGTGGATCGGTCGGGACGGGTTCGAGTCGGAAGACTCCACGAATCGAGCCCTCGATGCCTTGTTGACGTCAGCCCACGACGTCTTCGTCAAGCGCGGGTACCACAACACTCGCGTGGACGACCTCGTCGTCGCCGCTGGCGTTTCGCACGGGGCCTTCTATCGGTACTTCCGCAACAAGGACGAGCTCGCGCGCGTTCTCACTGCGCGCGCTTTGCGCTCGGTCCGAGACACGGTGATGGAGATCCCGGACGTCTATTCCAGCGATCCATCAGCGGTGAGGGGAATTCTCCGTCGATGGCTTCGTCGCTACAACGACGTTCAGACGCCCGAAGCGGCGATGATGCGCGTCTGGGTCGACGCCGCCCTCGAAGACCCGGCGCTCCGCGCCGAATCGGCGCCGCCGCTGGACTGGGGCCGGAGGCACATGGCCCGCTATCTGCAGCCCCGCGGATTCGGTGACGTCGACTTGGAGGCCGTCGTGATGGTGGCGCTGCTCGCGGTGTTCGGTGCCCGTCAACGCCCGGGTGTCGAGATCGATGCCGCCGCCCACATCATCGAGCGTGGGTTCCTCGGCCGCTGACGACTGGAGATCGGAGGACGGGTGAGCGAAAACGAGTTCGACTCGGTGGACTACTTCCGCGCCCGACGGCTCTACCAGGATCCGTATCCGTACTACGAGTACCTCCGGGAGCACGGGCCGGCGTGGCGCGAGCCACGCCACGGTGTCGTGATGGTCACCGGGCACGACGAGGCGATGGCCGTCTACAACGACCCGGCGACGTTCTCTTCCTGCAACACCGTCGCCGGACCCTTCACACCCTTCCCCGTGCCACTCGAAGGCGACGACGTCAATGAGATCATCGAGGAGTACCGGGACCTGCTCCCGTTCAGCGACCAGCTGCCTTCGTTCGACCCGCCGAAGCACACGGCGCAGCGGGGGCTGTTGATGCGGCTGATCACGCCCAAGCGCCTCAAGGAGAACGAGGCGTTCATGTGGCGGCTCGCCGACCGGCAGATCGACGAGTTCGCCGACCGGGGGGAGTGCGAGTTCGTCCACGAGTACGCGAGTCCCTTCACGCTCCTCGTGGTCGCCGACCTCCTCGGGGTGCCCAAGGAGGATCACGAGACCTTCCGGCTCGAGCTCCAGGGCGACCGCGCCGACCGGCAGTTCGGCTCCGACGACGAAGGCATGGTGGCGCACAAGCCGTTGGAGTTCCTGTACGACCGCTTCACCAAGTACATCGAGGATCGTCGCCGCACACCGCGCGCGGACGTCATGACCGAGCTCGCCAACGCGACCTTCCCGGACGGTTCATTGCCACCGGTCGACGACGTCATGCGGATCTCGGCCAACCTGTTCGCCGCCGGCCAGGAGACCACGGCACGGATGTTGGGAACGGCGCTCCGGCTGATCGGTGAGCGACCCCAGCTCCAGCAGCAGCTTCGTGAACAGCGCGAGGTGATCCCGCGATTCATCGAAGAATGCGTGCGGATCGAAAGCCCGCTCCAGGGTCAGTTCCGCATGGCTCGCGTTCCGGCCACGGTCGGCGGCGTGGACGTGCCCGCGGGCGGCAGTGTCTTCGTCATGCCCGGCGCCGCCAACCGGGACCCGCGCCAGTTCCCGGATCCGGCCGAGTTCAGCTTCGACCGCCCGAACGGTCGTCAGCACGTGGGCTTCGGGTTCGGCATCCACACCTGCGCCGGCGCGCCGCTCGCTCGCGCCGAGGGGAACGTCAGCATCAACCGTCTCCTGGATCGCATGGGCGATATTCGGATCTCCGAGGCGAAGCACGGGCCGCCGGAAGAGCGCCGATACGAGTACACGCCCGTCTACCTGATGCGCGGCCTCGAACAGCTGCACCTCGAGTTCGCGGCCATCACCTGAACGAAGGGTTTCGACCATGGCAACCGCGCTCAAAGGCCGTCAGCTGTACATCGACGGGAAGTGGGTCGACGGATCGACCGACGACGAGCTCGAGGTGATCAATCCGGCCACGGAGGAAGTGATCACGACGGTGCCGCAGGCGTCGATCGACGACGTGGAACGTGCCGTCGCCGCGGCGCGGCGCGCGTTCGAGGAGGGACCGTGGCCGCGGATGTCGCCGCGTGAGCGTTCCGATGCTCTGGTGCGCTTCGTCCAGGCCATCGGCGACCGGCGCATCGAGCTGGTGGAGATGATCATCGCCGAGGCGGGCGCGGCACGGCCGATCGCCGAGGCGTTCCAGCTCGGGGTGCCGTTGCAGTTCTCGATGTGGTTCGCCGAGCGGGCCGCGACCTTCCCGTACGAAGAGCCACTGCCGCCCCAAGTCGGGCCGCGGGGCGTGGGTCAGGGCGTCATCGTGAAAGAGCCCGTCGGCGTGGTGGCCGCGATCACCGCTTTCAACTACCCGCTGTACTTGAACCTGGCCAAGGTGCTGCCCGCGCTTGCAGTCGGCAATGCCGTCGTGCTCAAGCCGTCGCCATACACGCCGATCGAGGCGTTGGTGCTGGGCGAGGTCGCCGAAGAGGCCGAGCTGCCGCCCGGCGTCCTCAACGTCGTCACCGGAGGCGTGCCCGAGAGCGAGCGCCTCACGACCCACCCCGACGTCGACATGGTGAGCTTCACGGGCTCCGACTTCGTGGGCAAGCAGATCATGAAGCAAGCCGCCGACGGCCTGAAGAAGGTCCTCCTCGAGCTGGGTGGCAAGTCGCCGAACGTCGTCTTCGCCGGCTCCGACGTTCGGACGTTCGCGACCGCCGCCGCGTTCACCTTCACGATCCACGCCGGCCAAGGGTGCGCACTGCCGACGCGCATCCTCGCCGAGCGAGCGGTGTACGACGACGTCGTCGACGGACTGGCGGCGGCCCTCGCCAACATGAAGGTCGGTGATCCGACGGAGGCGACCACGGGCATGGGGCCGTTGATCCGCGAGACCCAGCGCGAGCGCGTCGAGCGGTACGTCGCCGGCGGGAGGAAGGAGGGCGCGCGTCTCGTGTGCGGCGGCGGCCGACCGGCCGACCTGCCCCGTGGCTTCTTCGTCGAGCCCACGTTGTTCGCCGACGTCGACAACTCGATGACGGTGGCTCAGGACGAGATCTTCGGACCGGTCGGCGTCGTTATTCCCTTCGAGGGCGAAGACGAGGCGGTGGCCATCGCGAACGACACGAGGTACGGGCTCGCCGCCTCGGTCTGGCACCCCAAGCCGCAACGAGCCTTCGAGGTGGCCCGGAAGATCCGCGCCGGGACCGTCACGATCAACGGAGGTGGAGGCGGAGCGAGCCCGTGGGCGCCCTTCGGCGGGTACAAGCAGTCCGGCATCGGCCGGGAGTTCGGCGACTACGGGATGTTCGAGTTCACGCAGCTCAAGACGGTGTCCTGGTCCGCGGGACGGCCGTGACCGCGCTGGTGGACAAGCGTTCATCGCCGGGCGAGACGGCTGGTGACGAGCAGTTCCGCCTCGAGCTGCGCATGTGGCTGAGCGAGCACCCGCCGCCCCGTATCGAGGGGGCGTCGACGGTCGGGGAGGCGGCGGCGCTGCGCGAATGGCAGCGGACACTCCATGCCGGTGGCTGGGTCGCGGTGCACTGGCCGGCCGAGTACGGGGGTCGGGGGGCGTCGGTCACGCAGGTCGCGATCTACAACGAGGAGCTCGCCCGGGCCGGCGCCCCCCAGCTGCTCGGGCGCGTCGGCATCACACTCGTCGGCCCGACGCTTGTGGCGCACGGCACCGGGGAGCAGCGCCGGCGCTGGATAGCGAGGATCCTCGACGGCGGCGACGTATGGTGCCAGCTGTTCAGCGAGCCCGACGCGGGAAGCGACCTCGCCGCGCTCTCGACCCGCGCCGAGAAGCGCGACGGGGTCTACGTGGTGAACGGCCAGAAGGTGTGGTCGTCGCACGCCCGCTTCGCCGACTGGGGGATCGCGCTCGTACGCACCGACCCGGACGTGCGAACGCACCAGGGCATCTCGATGCTCGCGATCCCGATGACGGCGGCGGGAGTGGAGATCCGCCCGCTGCGCCAGATCACCGGCGAGAGCGAGTTCAACGAGGTGTTCCTCGACGGGGTCGAAGTCCCGGTCGACAACCGCATCGGACCTGAGCACGACGGGTGGAGGGTCGCGAACACCACGCTTGCCAACGAGCGCGGCGCCTCCTTCATCTGGAGGCAGCAGGTGTCCTGCAAGGCCGCGATCGACCGCCTGGTACAAGCGTGTGGACGCGGCGGGAGAGCCGCGGATCCGGTCGTACGCCAGCGTCTCGCTCAGAGCTGGATCGACGTGGAGATCTTCCGCCTGCACAACGAGCGCACCGTCGCACGTCTCGCGCACGGTGGAGAGCTCGGCGCGGAGTCGAGCGTCGTCAAGCTGTGGTGGGCCGAGGTGACCCAGCGTCTCTACGAGACGGCTATCGGGGTGCTGGGCCCGGACGCGATCGACCTGACCGCGGGCACGGGTCGCTGGGCGCACGAGTTCTTGGCGTCCCGCGCCAACTCGATCCAGGGCGGCACCAGCGAGATCCAACGCAACATCATCGGCGAGCGTCTGCTCGGCCTGCCCCGGGAACCCCGACAGTGACGACCATCGACATCGATCCGTTCGAGCTCGTCGATCCTGACCGCTACGCGCGCCGTGGTTATCCGCACGACGTGTGGACGCGGCTGCGGGCCGATGCGCCCGTCGCCTACTTCAGCCCGGAGGGGTACGAACCCTTCTGGGCGATCACGAAGCACGCGGACGTCATGGACATCGCCAAGCAACCGCTGCGCTTCTCGAGCTCGCAAGGGATCTCCCTCCACCGCGCCGGCGAGGTCGTGCCGCCGACCGACCTCCTCGTCATGCTCGATCCGCCGCGGCACGGTCCGATGCGCCGAGCCGCCAACGCGCGCTTCACCCGGCGCGGCGTCCGAGCCCGTCGCTCGGATCTGGAGCGCATCGCGACGGAGATCGTCGACGGCGCGGCGCCGGCCAGGAGTGCCGGCGAGCTCGACTTCGTCGAACGCATCGCGGCGCCCTTCCCGCTCGCGGTGATCGCGTCGTTCCTCGGAGTGCCGCGCGAAGACTGGGATCTGCTGTTCCGGTGGACGAACGAGGTGATCGGCAAGGAGGATCCGGAGTATCGCCGCCCGGGTGAGACACCAGGCCAGACGATCAAGCGGGCCAGGGGCGAGGTGCACACGTATTTCAACGGCTTGATCGAGCAGCGTCGGCGCGACCCGCACGACGATCTCGTGAGCGAGCTCATCGGGGCCGAGGTCGAGGGGAAGCCGCTCACGAAACTGCAGCTCGCACTGTATTGCGAGCTGCTCGTCGAAGCGGGCAACGAGACCACCCGCAACGCCATCACCGGCGGGTTGCTCGCGTTCAGCGAGGGACTGGGGGAGTGGGAGAAGCTCCGCGCCCGTCCGGAGCTGTTGCCGGACGCCGTCGAAGAGATCCTGCGATGGGTGAGCCCGATCAGTCATTTCACACGGGTTGCAACGGAGGACTACGAGCTGCGCGGGGAGAAGATTCGTGCCAGTGACCAGGTCGCCCTCTACTTCGCGTCGGCGAACCGCGACGAGGAGGTGTTCGAGGATCCCTTCGCGTTCCGCGTGGATCGCCGTCCGAACTCGCACCTCGCGTTCGGGTTCGGCGAGCACTTCTGCATGGGCGCGCTGCTCGCCCGCGTGGAGCTCGAGATCATCTACGGGCTCTTGCTCGACCGCCTCCAGTCGTTCGAGGTTTCGGGACCGGTGGAGCGCATGAGCTCGATCACGAACGGCAGCATCAAGCACCTGCCGATCCGCTTCCGGACGATGTAGCAACCAAGGTCGAGTGGTGCCCGTGAAGCCCACGCACGAAGAGCTGTTCGGCCCGGCCGGGACGCCGAGGGTCGTGGTGGTCGGCGCCGGCTTCGGCGGGATCGGGACGGGCGTGAAGCTGAAGCAGGCCGGCGTTCACACGTTCACGATCTACGAGGCGTCGCTCGGGGTCGGTGGCACGTGGTGGGACAACACGTACCCCGGCGCCGAGGTCGACGTCCCATCGCACCTCTACTGCTTCTCGTTCAAGCCGCACCACTGGACTCGTACGCACGCCCGGCAGCCGGAGTTGCAGAAGTACCTCGAGGAGACGGTGGACGAGTTCGGTCTCCGGGCGCACCTGCGGCTCGGGGTCACGGTCGAGTCGGCGACTTGGGACGACGACCGACATGTCTGGGCGCTGACGCTCGACGACGGGACGGTCGACGCGTGCCACGTTCTCATCAGCGCGGTCGGCTTCCTGAACGTTCCCCGTCTCCCGGACTGGCCCGGGCTCGACGAGTTCGAGGGCGCCAAGTTCCACACCGCGCGTTGGGAGCACCAGCACGACCTCTCAGGGAAGGTCGTCGCCGTCGTCGGCACGGGATCGTCGGCGACGCAGGTCGTGCCGGCGATCCAGCCGATCGTGAGCCGCCTCTACGTGTTCCAGCGCGAGCCCGGGTGGATCGTGCCCAAGGGTGAGCGTGACTTCACCGACGAGGAGCGGGTGTCCTTCGCGCGGTCGTGGCGTCGCAGGGTCGAGCGTTGGCGGCAGCGCTACCTCGTGGAGAAGAACCTCTGGTTCGGACGCGTCTTCCGGCCCGGCACCAAGGCGAACCGCGCGCGGGAGCAGTTCTGTCGCGCGTATATCAATCGGAAGTTCGCGGACCGCCCCGACCTGCGCGCGGCCGTGACCCCGACGTACCCGTACCCCGGCAAGCGGCCGGTGCTGGCGAGCACGTTCTACTCGGCATTGAAGAAGCCGAACGTGGAGCTCGTCCCGCGCGAGGTCACCTCGGTGTCTCGCACCGGGATCGTCGACGCCGACGGGGCCGAGCGGGCCGTCGACGTCGTCGTCATGGCGACCGGCTTCCACGCGGCGGACTACCTCAGCCGCCTGCGCGTCGTCGGCCGGGGCGGGTGGACGCTGGAAGAGCACTGGGCGGGCGAGCCACGCGCCTATCTCGGTATCACCGTCGCCGGGTTTCCGAACTTCTTCATGCTCTACGGCCCGGGGACCAACGCGGGAGAGCTCGTGATGACGCTCGAGAGTCAGGCCGAATACGCGGTGCGGGCGGTGAAACGCATGATCCGAGCGCGCGTGAGCGCGATCGAGGTGAGGCCGGCCTTCGAGGCGTGGTGGTACGCCTGGCTCCAGTCCCGGATGGAAGGCACCTCGTGGGCGACGACGAACAACTACTTCAAGTCACCCACGGGGAAGGTCGTGACCCAATGGCCGTACGGCAACCTGCACTACCGCGTCTTCACCAAGCTCCTCGGTCGTGTGTCGGAGACGCCCCGCCGGCGCAGCATGTGACGCCAACGGTCATCTCGGCAGCACAGTCTCCGGGAGCCGATGGCGGTACAGCATCGCGGCGTTCTCACTGCACATGCCGCGGAGCTCGCCGGCCGGGATGTGACCCCACGCCTTCTCGAGCACCAGCTGCGTGTTGGGCCAGGTGCTGTCACCATGCGGGTAGTCGACTTCCACCATGATGTTCTCCGCACCGATGCGCTCGCGCGTGTCGATCGTCGACGCGTCCTCGAGGGTGCAGAACCAGAAGTTTCGCTTCACGACCTCGGCGGGCCGGTCTTCCCATCCGCGCCCGTAGCCCGATCGGTCCACGATGTAGTCGAGCCGGTCGAGCAGCATGGCGACCCAGCCGATCCCGCCCTCGCTCATCGCGATGTTCATATCCGGGTGACGCACCGGATAGCCGGACCACAGCCACTCTGCACAGGCGGTCATCGCCAGTTGCCCGAACAGGGTCGCGCTCAGTTGTTGCCTCGGCGCACCCGGCGGAGCCTCGTGCACGCCGGAGCTGCCCACATGGAGTGAGATGACCGTGCCGGTCTCCGAGCACGCCTCGATGATCGGGTCCCAGTGATCGCGCTCCCACAGTGACGGCAAGCCGATCGCGTGCGGCCGTTCCGGGAACGTCACGGACGTGAACCCACGCTCGGCATTGCGGCGGATCTCGTCGGACGCCAGCCGCGGGTCTCCGAGATACGTGATCCCGAGCGGGACGATCCGATCGGGGTGTGGCTCGTACCACTCTTCGAACAGCCAGTCGTTCCAAGCACGCGTGCATGCGGCGCCGAGCTCGCGGTCGGGGATACCGAAGAAGACCGCACCGCAGAAGCCGGTGATCTGCGACGGGAAGTTCACCGACGCCCAGACACCGTTGATGTCCATGTCGCGCACCCGAGCGTCGACGTCGTAACAGCCTGGGCGCATCTGATCGAACCGGAACGGTTCGAGCTTCACGGTCTCCGGGCGCCGACCGGCCACCGCGTTCATCCCGACCTGGGTGTAGCGCCGGCCCTCGAACTCCCAGACCTCATGACCCTTGGACGTCTCCACAATCCGCGGTGCTCGCGCCTGGAGCGCCGCCGGGAGGCGTCCCTCGAAGGTGTGGCGGGGCTCGACGACGTGGTCGTCGACCGAGATCACCGTGTACTTCACGGTGCGGGGTGGCGGTTCCGGAAGGAACAACTCGTCGGCGACTGTCACGCGTTCGCTTCCCGGCTTGTGCGAGACCACAATCTAACAGTCTCGTCATCGAGGCTAGGATCCCGCGGCTGTGACGAGCGACACCGAGTCCGCGCTACGCGACCGGCTCGACCCCGAGGTCGCCGAGGCGGCCGACCTGGTGCCGTTCGACGATGTCACGTCCGAAGTTCTCGGGACGCTGCGTACCGTCAGCGCCGTCGAGACGCCGCTGTCCGATGCGGTCGAGCGAACCGACTCGGTCGCACCCGGCGATCCTCAAGTGCCACTTCGCGTGCATCGTCCGAAGGGACTCGACGGGGTGCTGCCGTGCGTGTACTCCATGCACGGTGGCGGCTACGTCGTCGGCACGCACACGGTCGACGATCCGCTGTTCGACCGGCTGTGCCCGGAACTCGGGTTCGTAGCAGTCTCGGTCGAGTACCGACTCGCACCCGAGACGCCGTACCCCGGGCCGCTGGAGGACTGCTACCGCGGGTTTCGCTGGGTGTACGACCATGCCACCGATCTCGGCATCGATTCGCAGCGCATCGGCGTGATGGGCGTGAGCGCCGGCGGTGGATTGGCGGCCGCGCTGTGTCTGCTCGGCCGCGACCGGGGAGAGATGTCGGTCGCCTTCCAGCTCCTCGAGTCGCCGATGCTCGACGACCGCCAGGTGACGCCCTCGAGCCGTCGGGACGGGCTCCCGGTGTGGAGCCGGAGCTCCAACTCATTCGGATGGAAGTCGTACCTTGGCGACCTCTACGGGCGTGACGACGTTCCTCCCGCCGCGGCGCCGGCGCGGGCCACCGAGCTGGGTGGATTGCCGCCGGCGTTCGTGTCCGTCGGAGCCGTCGACGGCTTCCGTGACGAGGACGTCGATTACGCACTGCGCCTGAACGACGCCGGCGTCCCCGCCGAGCTCCACGTGTACCCGGGCGCCTGCCACGGCTTCGTCCACCTGGCGCCCGACGCGCCCGTGTCGCGGCGGTGCAGAGACAACACGGAGGACTGGCTCCGTCGGCAGCTCGGCGCCGGCCCGTGAGCGCGCGACCGAAGTACCGAGACCTGCCCGGCGGCAGCGCCTGGGACGTGCTCGATCCGCGGCTCGGGTCGCTCGAGCTGCTGACACCGGAGCGAGTCGCCGCCGCGGCGCGTCTCGTGCGCACCGGCACGCGCTTTGCGCTCGATCTGCCGCTCGACCTGCCGTCGCCGCCGTTCTTCGGCCGCGAGGCTTATCGACACGAGGTGTTCTCGCTCGGCACCGACTACGTGTTCGACGACAAGCTCGACAACTTCTTCCCGCAGAGCTCGACACAGTGGGACGGGTTCGGCCACTTCGGCCACCCGACGAGGGGCTTCTTCGGGGGACGCACCGGCGCCGACATCGAATCCAAGAGCCTCGGCGTCGACGCGTGGGCGGAGTCCGGCATCGCCGGCCGGGGCGTGCTGTTGGATGTCGCCCGCCACGCCGGCATTCCCGCTGACACGGCCGTCCCGATCGGGCCCGACCTCCTGGCGGCCACCGCCACCGCTCAAGACATGGAGTTGCGCACCGGCGACATCCTCTGCGTGCGCGTCGGCTGGCTCTCCTGGTACCGCAGCCTCGACGCCGCCGGGCGCGAGACCGTCGCGACCGGCAGCCGCGACTACCGCTTCGACAAGTTCCGTACGCTCGGCCTCGCCCCGGGGCCGGGGATCGCGGAGTACCTCTGGGATCACGGTGTGGCCGCGATCGCCGTCGACAATCCCGGCGTCGAGCCGTTCGGCTCCGACCTGATCAGAACTGCCGACGACACAGTCCACGCGCGGGTGCTCGCGCTGCTCGGCATCCCTCTCGGCGAGTTCTTCGACTTCGACGCCCTCGCCGACCACTGTGCCGGTGACGGCGTCTACGAGTTCCTGTTCACGAGCAAGCCGCTCGGCATCCCCGGAGGTCTCGGCTCCCCGCCCAACGCGCTCGCGATCAAGTAGCTGTGACGCCGCCGCAACTGTCGATCGCGCTGCGCACGTACTCGGCCGAGGATCCCGGGACGTGGCAGCCCGTCCTCGATCGCGCCCGCGCCGCGGACGCCGCCGGGATCGACCGCGTGCTGGTGTCGGACCACGTCGTGTTCGGTGAGCACATGGACGCGTACGGGCGGCCGGAGTCCGGAGGTGTGGTCGGCGGCCGGCAGCCGACCGGCCCGGACGGCCACTGGCTCGAGCCGATGACGACGCTCTCCGTCGTGTGCGGCCTGACGTCGCGCGTCCGTCTCGGTACGAACATCCTGATCGCCGCACTGCGTCGCCCGGTCGTGCTCGCCAAGTCGGCGGCGACGCTCGACGTCCTGGCGGGCGGCCGGCTCGACCTCGGCGTCGGCATCGGGTGGCAGCGCGAGGAGTACGAAGCCGCGGGTCTCGACTTCGAGCGCCGAGGGCGGCTCCTCGACCGCGCGCTGGAGGTCTGTCAAACCCTCTGGCGGGAGAAGAGCGCGCAGGTCGATCTCCCCGACCTCGCGTTCGACTCGATCCACCTGATGCCGAAGCCGATGCAATCAGGCGGGGTGCCGATCTGGGTGAGCGGTCGGCTCAACGAGCGAGTGGCGCGGCGGCTGGCTCGCTTTGGTCGAGGTTGGATCCCATGGGGAGATGATGCTGAGGACCTCACGGCCAGCATTCCACGCATGCGCGAAGCCGTCGCCGCTGCCGACGGGAACGCCGACGCCATCCAGGTCGCCGGCACCCTGCCGACGGTGAGGCGCGACGACCGGAGCATCGATCTGGACGGGACGATGGCGCGCGTCCCCCCGCTCGTCGACGCCGGTGTCACGGACTTCCGTGCCTACATGCCCGTCCCGAGCGCGTCCGACGCCGCCGTCGACTACTTGCGGGAGATCGTCGACGCCTTCCACGACGCCACGCGCTGAGGTCTGACCCGCGCGTGACCCACGGCACGGCGGCGTCGCCCGCCGGGGGAATGAACGCCCCGACGAGGTCGTTCTGTCCTGTAATCGTGTAATCCCGGGCCCGTGCGGGCCCCGAGGAGGCCCCGTGAACGAAACCGCCGAGCACCTCACCCTGCCGTTGTTGCCCCTCCCTTCCGGGGTCGTGCTCCCGCAGATGGTCGTCACCCTCGCCCTGGAGACGGACGAGGCCAAGGCCGTCGCTGACGCCGCCGCGAGCGGCGACGG
>DATFXL010000124.1:0-29252 GCA_035316025.1 Acidimicrobiia bacterium | reverse complement strand
GGCGGGGGTGGAGCGGCATTTCGTGACGGCAGTTCCGGTGGCGACGTCATGCTCGTGCGTTCGACGTTCACCGGCAATCATGCGCCCAAGCCCGGCGAGGGGACCGGAGGGATCGACTCGCTTCGATCGCTGACCGCCATCAACTCGACCGTGACGGGCAACTCGGGCGCTGGCGGCGGGTTGTCGGTGGCGGGGACCGGCCTGAACCTAACGCTCGTCTACGCGACGGTCGCCGGCAACACTTCGATCGGTGACGGCGCGGCGAACCTCTCGATGGCGAGCGGCACCATCGTCCCGTTCGGTTCGGTCATCGCTTCGCCGCAGGGTGGTCCGAACTGCGATTTCGCCGCCGCAGGAACCAACTCGAACGGGTTCAACTTCACCGACGACGCGTCGTGCGGGCTGGGCGGCACCGGGGATGTGCAGGACGGCGACCCCGACCTCGGCGCGCTGGCCGACAACGGCGGACCGACCCAGACCAGGCTCCCGGTGGCGGGCAGCCAGCTCATCGACGCCATTCCCGCCGGCTCGTGTCAGGCCGACGGCGCCGCCGGCATCACGACCGACCAGCGCGGCCTTCCCCGGCCGTCTCTGAACGGCTGCGACATCGGCGCGGTCGAGGTACAGGTCGGGCCGCCGACGGCCGCCGTCCCCGTGGCGGCCGTCCCTCGCTTCACGGGCTGAGCGGGACCTCGATCGCGAGCGGCTGACCGCCCGCGTCAGTCGGGCGGCGCGTACGTCGGCGTGCTGCTCTCCGGTGGCAATTGGGGAAACACGGTCACGGCGCTGCTCGTGTCGAACAGCCCGCCCTGCCCTGCCGTCGGGAGGTGCCCGAGGGTGAAGCGCTTGGCGCCGTCGGCGTACTGGTAGAGACCCGAGCCGACATGCCCGACCTCGTCCTCACCGCTCGCGCTCGGGTCCCACCACAGGATCCCCGTGTCGTCCGACCCCCAGTAGTCCACGAACGGCCACGCACCGTGCTTGCCCCATGACTGCTGCGGGTTCACCGGATCACCGCCCGACGGTGGGTACCGGAAGAGCCCGTCGCGGAACGTCTTCGGCGACAGCTTCGGGCCCGCCATCGTGACCCCGCGTGCGAGGAGCGAGACGCTTGGGATGATCACGTTGTACGTGTTGTTCGGCGGCGGCTCGTTGTGGAACCACGTGTACAGCGTGTAGTTGGGGTTCTGGCTCTGCGGGACGCGCCCGTTGACGAGCGCGACGCCGAAGGCGTGCGCCCATTCGGTCTGGTCGAAGGTGCGCCCGAAGAACGTCGTGTCGGCGAGCACCGTCGGCCCGACGATCCACTCGGGGTGATAGTCCTGCGCCGCCGCTTCCTTCGTGATGGCCGCCGGGGTTAGGGGGTCGCCGGTATAGATGACGGTCGTGACGCCGGCGTTCTTCATCTTCGTGATCGTCGTGCGGGCGTTCTCCTGGCTCTTCGCCGGGTCGAGGAAGAACGACTGATCAGCCTTGGGCTTGATCTTGTACTTCGCGAGCCCGGTCTTCAGGGTGTCGAACTGGGCTTTGTACTGCCCGTCGGGGGTGTCGTAGTGGACGATGCCGTACACGCGCTGCTTGCTCTTCGTGGCGTCGTCGCCGGCGTACTGGGCCTTCCCGGGGCCGGCCTGCTTGCCGACGAGCTCGGCGGTCAGCAAGGCGGACTGCTCCGGGGAGGGCCCGTCGGTGAAGATGAGGCCCTTGTTGGCGGTCGTGATCTTCTCCGGCACCGCGAGCGCGCACGTCCCGAGGCACAGGACGCCGCGGTGGGCGAGCTCGTCCGAGAACACCGTCGTTGATTGCGCGGGACCGCCGAGCACGGCGAACGGCTTCTTGTCGGCGATGGCGATCGCGTCGGCCTTGGCGGCCGCCGTGTCGGCGCCGCTGCCGGTGCCGTCGAAGAACTCGACGGAGATGTGGCGGCCGTACATCTCGAGGGTCTTGTTGAAGATGTCGATGTAGCCCTGCCACGTCGCCTTGATGGTGTTGGTGTCGAGGCTGGCGCCGGCGGCGATGATCTGGCCGGCGAGCACCGGGTCCTTGGACGGGTCACCCACCCAGACGACGACCTTGATGTCGTTGTCGGTCACGCCCGATGCGGTTGCCCCCGCGTTCTTCCCGGTGAACGGCTGGATGCACGGAGGCGAGTAGACGCTCGGGATCTTCACCCGTCCCGTCGTGGTGTCACAGTTCGGGCCGAAGTCGACGTTCTTGCCCAGCAGGGCGGCCTTCTCGGGCGTCATCGGGCCTGTCTTGACCAGCCCGGCGTTCTTCTGCGCGTCGGCGTTGTCGCTCTGGGGCGTCGCACCCGCGGTCGCGGCGAGCACGCCGACGACGAGCGACAGGGCCGCAAGCGCGGTCACCGCCGAACGGAACACGGTCTTGCCCGTCCACCTGCCGTTCCTGGCCATGCAGAGCTCCCCCCTGAGGCTCACCGACGCCGTCCGATCAGCCGGGCGCGCCCGAAAGCAGTTCGGACATGTTGCCGTGGTAGAAGCGCGATTGGGCGTCGCCCCCCACGGCAACGAGTGCTTCCTCGAACTTCGCCAGCGGGTCCTTGCCCCCCTCGGGATGCGGGTAGTCCGACGAGAACATGAACAGCTCGGGCCCCGTCTGCTCGATCATCCATCCGACCGGCTCGCCCGGGTAGGGGGTGAACTTGAGATGGCGGCGCACGTACTCGGAGGGCGCGAACGCGAGCCGGCGCAGCGGCTCCTCGGTCCGCTTGAAGGCGCGTTGGCCGTAGTCGAGCTGACGCAGCCAGGACACGACCCACCCGGCGCCCTGCTCGATGCAGCCGCCGCGCAGCTTCGGGAAGCGATCGAACAGGCCGTCGTAGATCAGCACACCGAGGAACAGCTCGGGGGAATGCGGGATCGCGAGAAAGTCCTTCGAGCGGACGTTCTCGCCCCCGCCGAGGTGATCGGTGACAGGCATGTCGTTGTTGTGCATCGCGGGGTCGAGCAGCCGGCCGCCGCCACCGACGTGAAGCACGAACGGGACGTTCGCCTCGCTGAGCGTGTCCCAGAAGCCGTCGAGGTCGGCGTGGGTTGGCGCGCGGTCGCCGGCCGCCGTCGACGGGACCATGACCGCCGCGCAGCCGTCGTCGATCGCGCTGGTGGCCAACGCCACCGCACGCGCCGGGTCGGCGAGCGGAACGAATGCGACCGGGTGCAGCCGCTCGTCGCCCGAGCAGAACTCGGCCATGGCGCGGTTCTGCGCCGCGCTGCCGGCATAGAGCCGGTCGAGGTCGCGGCCGCCGAACATCGTCGACGCGAACGTGGCGAACACGAGCTGGGCGTCGAAGCCGAGCAGGTCGAGCACGCGGCTCCGCTCGACCGGGTCGAAGGCGCCCAGTGCCAGCCAACCCTTGTCCCGCATGAGACGCTCCTCGGCCGCGGTTGCGGCGGCGGTGTCGGCGCGGCGGGCCGCGGCCCCCGCCATCGCGCGCTCGAGGAGCGGCGCGAACGCGTCCATCGCCCCGCGCCGGAGCCGATCGCGCTGCGCCGGGTCGATGTGCGGGTCGAGGAAGTCGGCGAGCTCCATGACGTGGCTGTCGGCGTCCAGGATCACGTGGTCTCCGGCGTACGTCATCGGCGCTTCCCCCGCGTTGCGACGGCCGGGTGACACGGTGTCACCAGCTTGGTGACAGAATGTCACCATGCCGGAGGCGATCGCAAGGCGGGTCGAGCCCGAGGTCGTGGAATCGCCGCGGCTCACACGACGTGAGCGGCGCGACGCCCTGCTGGATGCCGCCGTCGAGATCGTCACGTCGGGGGACGTCGCCGCCGTGTCGATGGAAGCGGTCGCCGAGCGCGCTGGCGTCAGTCGCCCGCTCGTCTACAAGCACTTCGCCAACCGCAGCGAGCTCCTCGCCGCGGTGTACCGGCGGGAGGCGAGGGGCCTGCACCTTCAGCTCGCTCGGGAGGTGGGCGCGGCCGAGAGCGTCGAGGGCATGTTCCGGGCGCTCATCGATGGCGCGCTGCACGCCGCCGACGAACGGGGGCGCGTGTTCGCCGCCCTTCGCTCCGCCGGAGGATGGAACCGTGAGCTGCGCCACGAGCAACGCGTCCGCGACATCGACACGGTGCGGGCGTTCGCGGCGCGAGCGGAGCGAGAGTTGGGCATCGCCCGCCACGAGGCCACCGCCGCCACCGCCACGCTGCTCGCCACGATCGAGCCGGTGCTCGCGCAGTGGCGCCTGCGCCCGACGCGGGAGCACGCCGCCCTGCTGGAGGATGTCTACATGGGCATGGTGCGCGGCGTGCTCGACGAGTTGCAGCGCTGACGAACGCAATCGTCAGCGCCGCGCAGGTCGCATAGCGTGCCGATCGTGACCGACGATCTCAAGCTCGGCCTCCAGCTCGGGTACTGGACGGCGCAGCCGCCGAGCGGCCGCGAGCTCATCGAGCTCGTGCAGCAGGTCGAGCAATTGGGGTTCGAGTCGATCTGGACGGGCGAGTCGTGGAGCTCGGACGCGTTCTCGCCGCTCGTGTGGGCGGGGGCGCACACGTCGCGCATCAAGCTGGCGACGGGCATCGCACAGATGTCGGCTCGCAGCCCGGTCACGATGGCGATGCACGCCCTGTCGCTCGACGTGTTGTCGGACGGCCGCTTCCGGCTCGGGATCGGTGTGTCGGGCCCGCAGGTCGTCGAGGGCTGGTACGGACGGCCGTTCGGTCAGCCGCTCGCCCGCACCCGTGAGTATGTCGACATCCTGCGCCAGGTGTGGCGCCGGGATGAGCCGGTCACGAACCCCGGTCCGCACTACCCGCTCCCCTACGACGGCCCCGGCGCCGTCGGGCTCGGGAAGCCGCTGAAGCTGATCACGCATCCGCCCCGCCGCAACATCCCCGTCTACCTGGGCGCCGAGGGCCCCAAGAACGTGCGGCTCGCCACCGAGATCGCCGACGGGTGGATTCCTCTCTATTACTCCCCGACGCGTCCAGAGGTGTACGCCGACCAGCTCGCAGACGCCCCCGACGACTTCGAGATCGCCGTGAACGTAACGGCCACCGTCGCCGACGACGTGAGCCAGGCGTTGCTGCCGGTGAAGGGCTCGCTCGGGTTCTACATCGGCGGGATGGGCGCCAAGGGCCGCAACTTCCACACCGACCTGATGGCGCGCATGGGGTTCGAGGAGCAGGCGTACCGGATCCAGGACCTGTTCTTCGAGGGAAGGCGCGAAGAGGCGATCCTCGCCGTGCCCGACGAGTTCGCCGACGAGATCTCGCTCGTGGGACCGGCGGCACGCATCCGGGAGCGCATCGAGGCGTGGCGGAAGACGCCCGTCACGACGCTCCTCATCGGCAGCCGCGACCCGGACGTGCTCCGGTTGCTCGCCGACCTGACGCGCTGATCTGTGACCACGGCGCCGGAGTTCGGCGCCGTCGACGTGGTTCAGCTCTTGGCGTAATTGGCCGCGCCCTGGAACTCGACGGCGACCACCGGGTCGTTGCCGATGACCCAGCCGTCGTGGCCGGGCGCGATCCGGTACACCATCCCGGTGGTGGCGTCGCGTGCAGTTCCGTCGTCGTGCTCGACGTGCAGCGTGCCCGACACGACGTAGCCGATGTGCTCCACCTGGCAGCTGTCGCCGCCGACCGCGGGCTTGATGCACTCCGACCAGCGCCAACCGGGCTCGAACGTGTAGCGACCGATCTCGTTGCCGGCCACGTTCACCAGCTCGACGGTCGTCTTGTCCGGGGTACGGACCTCGTCCGGTGCGGAGAAGTCCCGCGCTTCTACTCCTGCCATGTCCACTTGTCCTTTCGCGTGGCTCATGCCTGCCAGTCGAGGATGAGCTCGGGGCCGCCCTCCGGGGGCTCGGTGAGGTCGACGCCGCTCACCTCCATGACGCGCTCGCGGAACCAGACGGCGAAGTCCGACGGATCCTGCCCGATCTCGGCAAAGGACTTCTCGGGATCGGGGCTCTCGAACCACACGATCACGAACGCGCTGCCGTCCGGGTTCTCCTGGATCGACCACGTCTCACGAGTGATGCCGCCGCGCGCCTGCGACTCGTCGAAGCCTGCGCGCTGGGGACCGATCGTCTCTTTGGCGAACGCCCGAGCCGTTTCCACCTTGCCGGGGAGCACCGGAAACGCGCCGTTGAACACTGTCATTGCCCTGCCTCCTTGGTGTCAATGAGCGCGCCGATCTAACCAGAGCCTGCCACCCGTATCCAATTGTCGCCGCCGTACTCAGCTTTCGTCGCCGCTGCCGTCGACGACGGCGTCGAGCAGCCGGGCGAGCCGGTCGGGATGGCCCAGCATCGGGAGATGGCCGGCGTCGATCTCGTGGAGACGCATGTGGTGCAGGCGAGCGATCATCTCGTCCTGCACTGCCGGCGGCAACCCACGGTCCGAGGTCAACCGGACGTACGTCGTCGGCATGGCATCTGGGAACTCGCCTACCGGACTGGTGTACATGCCCGGTGCTTCTCGGGTGAGGTTGTCGATGACGAGCTGCGTCGTGGGCTCGTCGAGGTCGTTGCACAGGGCCCGCTTCGTGGCCCACGCCGGCGACAGCAGCCCCTTCTTCTGCGTCAACAGGGCGAAGCGCAGCATGAGGCGTTGCGAGCCCGGGAGCGAGTCGCGGTACGAGGCACCTGCCAACGGAACCGCCGCGCTCACGAACACCGTGTGGACAACGCGCTGCCGGAGGCGCGCGATCACGCCCGGCGCCACGATCCCGGCGAGCGAGTGGGCGACGAGGACGATCCGAGGCGTCGGCCATGCCTCGATGTCGGCGACGACGGAATCGACGACGTCGCCCAGCTTCAACGTCGTGATGTCCGCCGGCTTCTCACCCCGGCCGGGGAAGTCGACCGCCAGCGCGGGAGCACCCAGGCGGGGCTCCACGCGCTCCCAGATCCAGCGGCCGAGCATCGCCCCGTGCAGCAGAACGACGCCGACGTCGGTGTCACGAGACGGCGGCATGGCTGTCCTCTCTATCGCACCTGTCCGCTCGAAGTATCCGGCCTGAAACCGGCGTATTGCCTGACATGGGGGTCACGGGGCGGCCTCCGCCTTGCGCCGGGGAGTTCAAACGCGCCACCGTTGCTCCCTTGCGGGTGGGGTGCGGAGGAGGAATCGCTCATGGCGAAGAGCGGGGACGGTAAGGCCGGCGCGGACGAGAAGCCGCGAGAAGGCGCGGGACGGGCCGCGCGCCAGGTGAAGGAACGCCAGGCGCAGTGGCAGGCCGAGGACGAGCGGCTGGCGCGAGAATCCGAGGAGCGGCGGGCGCGCGGGAACGCCGCCTACGAGCGGGCCGAGAAGGAGGCCGCGCAGCGTCTCGAGCGCGAGGCTGCGGATCGTAAGGCCCGATGGCAGGCCGAGGACGAGCGGCTGGGCCGCGAGGCCGAGGAGCGCCGGGCGTGGCGCCTCGAGTACGAGCGCGCCGAACGCGAAGCGCAAGCTCGCGAGCTGCGCGAGGCCGAGCAGCACCGTGACCACTGGGAGGCGGTCGTCGCGTGCATCGAGACCGAGGTCAAGGAGCGGACGCTCCAAGAGGCCGAGCAGCGCCGCGCGCGCTGGCAGGGTGAGTACGAACGCGCACAGTGGGACGGCGAGCAACGTCGCGGGCGCTGGCGCCGCCGCTACGAGCAGGCGTTGGGGACGGCACGGTCGCGTCTCGAGCAGGCCGCCCGCGCTCTGGCCGACCGGTCGCACGCGGCGCTCGAACAGGCCGAAGCGTCGGCGACGCAACGCGCCGAGCAGGAGGCCAAGGCGCGGCGCGCACGAGTCGAGGCCGAGGTCGCGCGTTCGTTGAAGGAGGCCAAGGACCGCATCGAGCAGGAAGCGCAGCTCACGCGCGAGCGCTGGGAGACCGACCTCGAGAACGCACAGCACGACGTCGACGAACGGCTCCAGCGCGAGGCCGAAACGTGGCGCCGGCGTTCGGAGTCCGAGACGGCCCAGGCGGAGACCCAAGCGAAGCGGCGCCGGGAGCGAGCAGCGCGGGACTTCGCCGGGCGATGGGAGGCCGAGCAGAACCAGGCTCGGGTCCGCGACACCGATGAGCAGGTCGCCGAGCGGGAGCTCGAATCGCTGCGTGAGGACTGGGCCGCCGGCCGCGACGAGGGCCGGCGCGACGACGAGAGCCAAGCCAAGCAACCCAAAGAGGAGGCCGACGCGCACCCGCCGGCCGGCGATCCGCTCGCCGTGCCCGAGTCGGACGAGCAGGACCGCGCCGCCGAGGGTCTCCGTCGCCGCTGGCAGACCGACTTCGAGCAGGCCGAGCGCGAGGCCCAGGCCGAGGCCCTCGAAGAGAAGGAGGAGCTCCGCCGCCGGGCCGAGGCCGCCCACGAGGAGGCGACCAAGCGGGCAGTCGCGGCGGCGGCCAAGGAGCACGAGGAGCTCCGCCGCCGCTGGGAGGCCGAGCTCGAGCAGGCCAAGAAACAGGCCGAAGCGCAGGCCGCCAAGGAGAACGTGGAGCTGCGCCGGCGTCTGCTCGCCGCTGCCGAGGTTCTGGACCGAGAAGACCAGGAGCGGTGGGAGCGCGAGCGGCGGGAGCAACGCGAGCGGTGGGCGGCGGACGAACAGGTCGAGGTGGGCGCGTCCGGCGAACGCACCGAGCTCGAGCTCCGAGAGCTGCGACAGCGGTGGACGGACGAGGACGAACGTCAGGTCCGCGAAGCGCAGGAGCGTGCCGAGCGTGAAGTGCTGGGGCTGCGGGCGTGGTGGGAGACCGAGGACGACCACGCCGGGCGGGACGCCCTCGACCGTTCTGCCCGCGAGGCGGAGGTGCTGCGCGTGTGGTGGGAGACCGAGGACCAGCGCGCCGCGCAGATGGCGTCGGATCGGGCGGCCAGGGAGGCGGCCGAGCATCGGGCCCGCCACGGCGACGAGGGCGCCTCCCGGACGGCGCAGGCCGAACGGGCTCGCCGCATGGTCGCCGACCGCGTCGTCCGCGAAGTGCAGGAGCGTCGCGAGCGGTGGACCGCCGAGGATCAGCGAACGATCCAGCAGGCCCTCGACAGCGCCACCCAAGCCGCACGTCAACGACGCGAACACTGGGAGGGCGAGTACCGGGAGGCGGTTACGGCCTGGTACGCGCGCGAGCTCCAGGCGTCACAGCGGCTGTGCGATGAAGTCGAGGCCGACCTTCAGCGCTCGATTCTCGACGCGCAGACGCGCGCCACCCAGCGGGGCAACGAGCTCCGCGAGCGGTGGAAGGAGGGGGCTACCACTCCCTGAGGTCCGGCGTGCTCGCCGGGTCGCGGCGTGGCACGTGCGGCGGCGCGGCGACCGGCGGCACGTCGAGCTCGGGCTCGTCGAGGTCCGACTCGTCCAGCTGTGGTGCGTCGAGGTCCGGCTCGTCGAGGTCCGACTCGTCGAGGTCCGACTCGATGAAGTCCGTCTCGTCGAAGTCCGACGTGTCGACCTCCGGCGCCGCGGACGACAACCCGTCAGATGGCGGCGGCGCGGAGTGCGCGGGTACGGCGCCCAGCGTCTCGACGGCCTCGACACGGTCGGCGAGCTCGTCGAGCGCCACGTGCGTCGCCGCGATCATCTCGACCAGCTTCGTCATTCTCGCGTCGACGCCCTGGATGGCGGCGGCGTCGGCTCGCCGGATCTCCTTGAACTCGTTCTGCATGGTGGTGCGCGTCGTCTCGAGCTGACGCCTCTGCTCACCCAGCGTCGTCTCAGCCTTTCCGCCGAGCTCGCCGATGCGCTGCAGGGCCCCGGTCTCGGCCTGACGGAGTTGTTCGGTCAGGCCACCGACTCGCTCCTCGATGACCGACTCGATCTCTGCCCGGCGGGCTTCGAGCTGTTGCTCGAACCGCTGGAGCCCTTCGGCCGTCGACGACTCCGCCTCTAGCAGCCCCTCCGCCCGGCGCTCGATGTCGGCCGTGAGCTTCCCGGCGAGCTCCTTCAACGCCAAGGCGCGCTGCTGGATGCTGTTGAGCTCGGTGGAGGAAGTCTGCTTCAACGTCTGGGCAGCCTCGCCGGCGCTCTGCGTCAACGCCTGGGCGGCCTCGGTGGCGCTTTGGCTCAACCCCTGGGCAGCCTGGTCAGCGCTCTCGTCGTTGTGCCGGATCTGGCGCCCCACCTCGTCGTTCAGTCGCGAGAGACGAGCCATCGTCTCGGCGGTGAACGTGCGCGCCTCCTCGAGTCGCTCGCTCGTGGACTCGTGCGTGCGCGTGAACTCGGCGAGCAGCTCGGTCTGGTTGCTCAGCAGGTCGCGGAGCTCGGAGATCCGCTCACGCGCCAATTCGTCGAAGGACGCCGCCTCCTTGGCAGCGACCCGCCGCATCTCGTCCTGCGAGACGATGGACTGTTCCTCGAGCTGCCGCGCTTCGGACGTGACCAGAGCACGCGTCTCGTTCAGCTGCTCGGTGCTGGCGTCGCGAGCCCGGTGTGTCTCCTCGATCAGCTCGCGCCGGAACGCCTCCAGCCGTCCCCGCAGGGTCTCCTCCAGCTCGTCGAGACGCTTGCCCGCGAACTTGTCGAAGGCCGTCGCAACCTCGTTCACCGACGCGTCGACCTGTTGGCGGGCGGCGCGCTCGACCTCGGCCGACTTGTCGGCGATGACGCGCTCGTTCGCCTCGCGGAAGTCCACCGCGACCTGCTCGAGCTCGGCGACCTTCTGCGCCGCCACCTGCTCGAGCGAGTCGAGCTGTTCGAGCGTGAGGCGTGCGATGTCCGAAGTGCGCTCTTCGGCCTCTTTCCCGACGATCTGGCGTTGCTCCTCGAGCGCGCGCTCGAAGCGCTTGTTCCACTGCGCGAGCGAGTCCTGGAGGACTTCGTCGAAAGAACGACGACGGGGCTGCGGTTGTTCGGTCATGGGCACACTCCAGCGGCGAGGGAAGCGACGACGGCCATGGAGCCGCTACCACGTCCCTGGCTCGGAGGGGCACCAGTCTCGCGCTCGGTCGGTGGTCGGTTCACATGCGTCCCGGCGGGACGTGCGAGAGTGGCCCGGCGATGCTCTCCGATGCCGAGATCGTGGAGGCATTCTTCGGGGCGATCTACCGCCTCGATTTCGACGCCGCGGTCCAGTTCCTGACCGACGACGCCTCGTATCACGACCTGCCGGTGCCGACCGATCCGACCGTCGGCAAGGACGCCATCCGCCGCAAGCTCGACTTCATGATCGCCGGCGGCGTCACCAGCATGGACTACGAGATCCGCCACATACTCGCCGGCGACGGCACCGTGCTCGTCGAGCGCACCGAGACATGGCACTTCCCGTCGGGCGCGGCGCCGACCCTACGCGTGATGTGCGCGATCGAGCTCGACGACGGAAGGATCGCCGCCTGGCGCGAGTACTGGAACGGCGACGAGCTCATGAGCCAGATGCCGCCCGAGTTCTTCGAAGGCGTCGAGCGTGCCGCCGCCGCGGGCCCGGACGAGCGCCGCTGACCCGTGGGCAAGCGGGTTCTTTTCACGTCGCCGGCAGGGCTCGGCACATCCACCCGATGGTGCCGCGACGCTGCTGGTTACGTCAGGGAGTCGATCAGCTCGATGCCGTCACCCGACGACGTGTGCGGCGTGCTGGAGACCCTGCCCTAGCGCGCTGTCAGCACCGGTCTGCGGACCAGGGGCGCTTGCCCTGCCATTGGTACAGCGTCCACGCCATGTCGTCCTGGTCGTACTCGAAAGCGCGGCGCGGGCGTCACGATCCGCGACACATTGCGGTCGGCCGGGCTCGAGAAACCGGTGCGGCATCCACACGGCCGAGATCGAGCTGCGGGGGGACGACATCGGCGGCATCGGCGTCCACATCGCCGCCCGCGTCTCGGGGCTCGCCGGTGCCGGCGAGGTACTAGCGTCCCGCACGGTCGTGGACCTGGTCGCCGGGTCGGGCATCGAATTCGACGACCGGGCCGCGCACGAGCTCAAAGGGGTGCCGGGCACGTGGCAGCTGTTCGCCGTCCGGGCGTGACGACCCGATCCATGTCCGCACACCACTGGCTTCGCGCCGTCATCGCGGCCGTCGTCGCCCTGGTGGCACTGCTTTGGGGCGCGCTCCCAGTCGGCGCCGGCGACCCCGTCGGACAGATCACGGAGTTCACGGACGGGCTCACGCACAACAACGGTCCGAACCGCATCACGAACGGTCCCGACGGCAACCTGTGGTTCACCGAGGGGGCGAGCGCGGCGCAGCAGCCGCAGCAGACCGCGAAGATCGG
Organism: Acidimicrobiia bacterium; assembly: GCA_035316025.1. Taxonomy (GTDB): domain Bacteria; phylum Actinomycetota; class Acidimicrobiia; order IMCC26256; family JACDBD01; genus JALZAA01. The sequence goes on along the minus strand of DATFXL010000124.1, from coordinate 17,113 downwards.
GCGAATCACGCCGAGCGGTGTCGTCACGGAGTTCACGAACGGCCTCACACCCAACAGCGGACTCGTGGCCATCACAGCGGGCGCTGACGGCAACCTCTGGTTCGCCGAGATGAACGGCCCGGGCCGCATCGGACGCATCACCCCGGCCGGCGACATCACCGAGTTCGAGACTCCGAGCTCGAACAGCGGTCCGCTCGGGATCACTGCGGGTCCCGACGGCAACGTCTGGTTCACGGAGTTCCTGGACCCGGGCCGCATCGGCCGCATCACCCCGGCCGGCGACATCACCGAGTTCAGCGCCGGGCTGACGCCAAACAGCCGTCCGGTCGAGATCACTGCCGGCCCCGACGGCAACCTCTGGTTCACCGAGGGCGCGAACCCCGGGCGCATCGGGCGCATCACCCCAAGCGGCGACATCACGGAGTTCAGCGCCGGGCTCACGCCGAACAGCCAACTGAACCGGATCACGTCCGGTCCGGACGGCAACCTGTGGTTCACGGAGTTCGCCAACCCAGGCCGCATCGGCCGCATCACACTCGACGGTGTCATCGACGAGTTCGACATCCCGAGCCCGAACAGCGGGCCGCTGGGCATCGTGACCGGCTGTGACGGCAACCTCTGGTTCACCGAGGGGAACGACCCCGGCCGGATCGGCCGAATCACGCCGGGCGGCGTGATCACGGAGTTCACCGCCGGTCTGAGCGAGAACAGCTTCCCGGTCGGGATCGCGGCGGGCCCGGACGACAACGTGTGGTTCACCGAGGCCAAGGACCCGGGTCGCGTGGGAAAAATCGGAGCCGGATGCGTCACGCAACCGGCGCCGGTACCGGTAGCGGCGGTGCCCCGCTTCACGGGATGAGGTGACTACAACCGAGCAGGCTCGATGGCACCCAACCGGTCCATCGCAGGTCCGAAGGTCGATTCGAGCCAACGGGCCGGATCGTCCGTCACCGGCCCCGTGATGAGCGTGGACACGCCGAGCTTCGCGAATGCTTCGGCGCCGCGCAGCACGTCGTCGACGGTCGCGTCGGTGGAGAGATCACGGTACTGGACCGTGACTTCGATCTCGTTGACGTCGCGTCCGACGGCTTCGCAGTGCCGGCGGAGCACGTCGAGCTTGTGCGAGACCTCGTCGGGCCCGCCGAAGAAGTTGCACGCGTCCGCGTACCGCGCGACGAGTCGGAGGGTCTTGCGCTCCCCCCCGCCGCCGATGAGGATCCGCGGTCGCGGGATGCTCACCGGCTCCGGGCTGCAGATGGTCTCGTCGAGCCGGTAGTGCTTGCCGTCGAACCGGCCGTTGTCGTCGCTCCACATCTGCAGGCAGATCTGGATCGCTTCCTCGAGCCGCTCGAACCGCTCCGCCGTCGGTGGGAACGGCACGCCGAGGCCCTTGTGCTCGCGTTCGTACCACGCCGCGCCGATGCCGAGCTCGGCCCGCCCGCCCGACACGACGTCGAGCGTGGTCACCGCCTTCGCCAGGATGCCGGGATGCCGGTACGTCACGCCGGTGACGAGCAGACGCAATCGGACCCGCTCGGTGCGACCGGCGACGAAGCCGAGCGCGGTGTAGCCCTCGAGCATCGGGTCCTCCGCCGGCGCCATCCAGTCCATCTGGAAGAAGTGGTCCATGAAGGACACCGTGCGGACGCCCATGGCTTCGGCTCGTTGGGCGAGGTCGGCGACACGAGGCCCGATGCGGGGCGCGCCGCCGGCCCAGTCGAACCGCATGATGTGGTAGTCGAGGTTCACAGACCCTGTTCTACCCCAGGGACGGCGGCCCGAACGGCGGATCGGCTCCGGTCGCTACCGTCTCTGTCGATGGCCGGGAAGAGCGAGGGCGAGTCGCGCGACGAGGTGCCGCTGACCAATCTCGACCAGCCCTTGTTCGATCAAGCCGCGGCCACCAAGCGGGACCTCGTCGACTACCTCGACGGGGTGCGCGACCGCATCATCCCGGTGCTCGAGGACCGCCCGCTGTCGGTGATCCGCGTCCATCGGGGGCAGGAAGCGTTCATGCAGAAGAACCTGCCCAAATACACGCCGGAGTGGATCCGCACCGTACGCATGTGGGCCGAGAGCGCCAAGCGCGACGTCACCTACGCGTTGTGCAACGACCGGCGCACGCTGCTCTGGTTCGCCAACCAGCGCGCCGTCGAGTACCACCCGGCGTTGGTCCGCGCTGAGCGACCGGACCGCATCACGCACCTCATCCTCGACCTGGACCCGCCCGACGGTGCCTTCGAATTGGCCGTCCGGACTGCCGGCGTCGTCCGCCAGGCCCTGGCAGACGTCGGCCTGCGAGGCGCGGTGAAGACGAGCGGCGCCAAGGGCGTGCACGTGTTCGTTCCGATCGACGACGAGCCGCCGCTCGAGGACTCGGCCGCCGCCGCCCGCGCCATCGCAGCCCGCACCGAGCAACTCGATCCCGAGCTCGCCACGACCGCCTTCATGAAGGAGGACCGCGGCGGCAAGGTGTTCGTCGACTCCACCCGCGTCGGTGGCGCCACGGTGATCGCCGCCTACAGCCCGCGCGTCCGACCCGGCACGCCGGTGTCGTTCCCGGTGAGCTGGGACGACCTCGACGAGGTCTCGCCCGCCGACTTCACGGTGCACACGGCGCTCGACCGGCTCGGCGACCGCGACCCTTGGGCCGCGGAGATGCCGAAGCCGCAGCGGCTGAGCGCGGACATCATCGACGAGGGTCACGCGATCCCGGTCGCCCGGGTGCAGGCGATGCACGAAGGCAAGCGCCGCGCCCGCAAGCGCCGCGCGACCTAGACCAACGGCCGCACCTTCTCGCAGAACAGCTCCAGCTGCCGCCGCTCGTGGGCGACGGGCCAGAGCAACACCCGCTGCACACCCGCGTCGCCGAATGCCGTCAGCTTCTCGGCGAACGCGGCCCCAGGGCCGACCGGCAGACGTTCGCGCAGCTCCTCGGCGGGGCGGTGAATCGCCGGTGCCAACCGCTCGCGAAAGATGTGATCAGCCTCGGTGCGGTCCTCCGTGATGTAGAACCACATCGTCGCCAGCCCGTTCGGGAACAGGTCGGGTTCCTTCCCGTGCGCACGCAGATGCTCGCCCAGGCGCGCACGCGCGTCGGCGAACAGTTCGGGCGTGGTGTTGTACGCCGACGCCAGCCAGCCGTCGGCCAGTCGGGCGACGCGCCGCAGGCCCGCGTCGGAGCCCCAGCTCCCCAGCCAGATCGGCGGCCCACCGGCCTGCGCCGGCGCAGGCTCCAGGCGGATCCCCTCCGTCGAATAGAAACGACCGACGAACGGCGCGGACCCGGGACGCCACAGCGCCCGCAACGCGGGCACGGCTTCGTCGAGACGCGCCCACCGCTCCGCGAAATCGAGACCGACGCTCGCGTAGTCCGCCGGCGACGAGCCCGGGCCCACGACCGCCAACATGCGTCCTCCCGACAGACGGTCGATGGCGCCGAGCGTCTTGGCCACCGTCACCGGCCCCCGCACGACGGCGAGCGTCACCGTCGTCGCGAGCGTCATCCGCCCCGAATATTCCATCGTTGCCGCGAGCGCGGTCGGAGCGTCGAGCCACGGCACCGCGAAGACCAGATGGTCGTTGGCGCCGAGAACGGTGAACCCCGAACGCGCCGCCGTCTTCGTGTAGTCGACGAGGGACTCGAGCGTGTACGGATGACCGCCGAAGTCCATGAGCGGCAAGTGGGCACCGAACTCCACACCACTTCCCTACCAGAAGCGCGGACGACATGCGGAACGGACGACGCGTTTGCAATGTTTCGTTCAGGCGCGTCGCACGAGATACACGATCAAGAGCACCAACAAGATGAAGACGACTGTTCCGATGCCGATATACATGGGACCTCCTTCTCGCTCCGGTCTGCCCCATGCACGCATCGGTGAAACCGCGCGCCGCGTCGCGGTTCAACCGGCGTCGGCGGCTGCCTTCACGGCGGCGAGATCGATCTTCTTCATTGCAAGCATGGCCCCCATGGCGCGTTCGGCCCGTCCTGCGTCAGGGTCGGTCAACAGCTTCTCCATCTCGGATGGGACGACCTGCCACGAAAGTCCGAACTTGTCCTTCAGCCAGCCGCACTGACCTTCCTCGCCACCCTCGGTGAGCTTGGACCAGTAGTAGTCGACCTCGTTCTGGTCGGCGCAGTTGACGAGGAACGACACGGCCTCGTCGAACGTGAACTGGGGGCCGCCGTTGATGGCCGTGAACCGCTCGCCGTCGAGCACGAAGTCGACGGTCAGCACCGAGCCGGCAGGGCGCGGGCCGGCGTCCCCGTAGTAGCTGACGTTCGTGATCTGCGAGTTCGGGAACACGGACACGTAGAACTCGGCGGCATCCTTGCTCTTGGTGTCGAACCAGAGGTTCGGGGTGATCGCGGGCATGAGCACACTCCTATGCGTCCGGACGGCACTTCACCCGTAAGCGACGAAGTGGGCGGGCGAAACTCATCGCCCTGACGCATGACGGTGTCCAGCCTGACATCCCGGTCGTCGGGGTGTGCCGCCGCGACCGCGCGACGGGGGGTGGTCATTCCGAGTGTCGGCATAACAACGTGGCGCCCGGGGTACGGGACGTGGATACCCGTCCGCCTCCGCGTCACCCGGGGAGTGCTGCCATGCCCGTCGCGCTGCCGAGGGTGCACGTACCAGGCCTGCCGAAGATCTCGCTCCCGCCGCTCCCCGCTCCCGGCGACCTTCTCGACCGGATCAGGGGCCGCGGTACGGACGAGCCGGCGCGCGGCGGTCACCCCTCGGACAGCTCCGCCATCGTCGTGGAGGCCGTCGGCCTCGGCGCGCACGCCGCCGCGCTCCCCGTCGCAATAGCGGGACTGCTCGTCCGGCAAGCTGTCCTCAAAAAATCCCCGGTGACCGGGTGTGGTGCGCTGCGAGCATCACGGCATGCGGTACCGGGAGGCGAGGGCCGAGGATGCCGATCCCATCGCGCAGCTGCACGCCGACAGCTGGCGGCGCACCTACCGCGGCGCCTTCTCGCACTCGTTCCTCGAAGGTCCGGCGGTGCTCACCGACCGACGAGCGATCTGGACCGAACGCCTCACGCAGCGCGACCCGAGCTCGTACACCGTGGTCGCCGACGAGCACGGCGCCGTCGTCGGCTTCGCGCACACTCGGTTCGACGACGATCCCGTCTGGGGTGCGCTCGTCGACAACCTGCATGTGGTCCACGATCTGAAGCGATGCGGTATCGGCCGACACCTGATGGCCGAGTCGGCGCGGGCCGTCGTGGCGCGGCGGGCGCAGTCCGGCATGTTCCTCTGGGTCCTCCAGCAGAACACGGCCGCCCAGGCCTTCTACGAGAGCATCGGCGGCAGCCGTGCCGGCGAAGGCGTGTCGGCGCCGCCGGGCGGCGGTTCGGTGCCCACGTTCCGGTACGCCTGGCCCGAGCCGGCGCGGCTGTCGCCGCCGGCGAACGGCGTTCCCCCTCGCCAAACGCCTCATCAGAACGTGTTCTAGTCTCGGGCCGTGGAGTTCAACCTCGCCGATCTCTTCGAGCACGCGGCGGACAATTTCGGTGAGCGGGAGTACGTGGTGTGCGACGGCAAGCGCCGCACGTACAGAGAGATGGAGAAGCGGGCCAACCGGCTCGCCCATCACCTCGCCGCTGAGGGTGTAGGGCCCGGAGACCACGTCGGCATCTACGCCTACAACTCGGTGGAGTGGATCGAGACGCTGTGGGCGGTGTTCAAGCTGCGAGCGGTGTGGATCAACATCAACTACCGCTACGTGGAGGACGAGCTCCGCTACCTGTTCGACAACGCCGATCTCGTCGCCCTCGTGTTCCAGCGGGAGTTCGCCCCCCGGGTCGCCGGTGTGCTGGGAGAACTGCCGATGCTGCGCCACGCCGTCGTCATCGAGGACGGCAGCGGCGCCGACCTCGTCGGCATCGACCCGGTCGACTTCGAGGATGCGATGGCGTCGGGCGCGCCCGAGCGCGACTTTGAACCCCGCTCCCCTGACGACCGGTACATCCTCTACACAGGCGGCACCACGGGCATGCCCAAGGGCGTCGTGTGGCGCCACGAGGACGTGTTCTTCGCTCTGGGCGGCGGCATCGACGTGGTCGTCGGCACCAAGGTCGGCCGGCCCCAGGCGATGGTCGAGAAGGGGCTCAGCCAGGGTCCGACGACATCGCTGCCGATCGCGCCGCTGATGCACGGCGCCACCCAGTGGGGCGTCATGGGCGGCAGCTTCGTCGGCAACAAGATCGTGCTCGTGTCGAAGTTCGAGCCCGACCTGGTGTGGCGGCTCGTCGGCGAAGAGCACGTCAACCTGATCATGATCACGGGCGACGCCATGGGCCGGCCCCTCATCGAGACGCTCGAGCAGCGCGGCGAGGAGTACGACCTGTCGTCGCTCGTCGCCGTCGGGAGCACGGCCGCGGTGTTCTCGCCGTCGGTGAAGGATCAGTTCTTCGAGCGGCTGCCGAACGTCGTCCTCTCGGATGCGGTCGGCTCGTCGGAGGGCGGCGCCAACGGCTACACCCTCGTCGAGAAGGACAACACCGCGATGAAGGGCGGACCGACGGTCACCGCGGTGCAGGACTCCGTCGTGCTCGACGAGGACCTGCGCGAGGTCGCGCCCGGATCCGGGGTCGTCGGCAAGGTCGGGCGCCGGGGAAACATCCCGCTCGAGTACTACAAGGATCCCGAGAAGACGGCCCAGACGTTTCTCACCGCGCCCGACGGCACCCGTTACGTCGTACCCGGCGATTTCGCGGCCCTCGAGGCGGACGGCACAATCACGTTGCTCGGACGGGGCTCCGTGTCGATCAACTCGGGTGGCGAGAAGATCTTCCCCGAGGAGGTCGAAGCGGCGGTGAAGTCGCACCCGGGCGTGTATGACGCGGTCGTCGTCGGCGTGCCGGACGAACGTTGGGGCCAGCGCGTCGCCGCCGTCGTGCAGGCGCGTGACGGCGCGGCGCCGACGCTCGACGATCTTCAGGCGCACTGCCGCACGAAGCTCGCCGGGTACAAGCTCCCGCGCGAGGTGCACCTCGTCGAGGTGGTGCAGCGCTCCCCCAGCGGCAAGCCCGACTACCCGTGGGCCCAGAAAGTGGCCACGAGGGCGGAGGTACAGGCATGAGAACCCGTGTGTGCGACATGTTCGGCATCGACCTGCCGATCTTCGCGTTCAGCCACTGCCGTGACGTCGTGGCCGCGGTCAGCAAGGCGGGCGGCTTGGGTGTGCTCGGCGCGCTGGCGTTCTCGCCCGACCAGCTCGAGATCGAGCTGAACTGGATCGACGAGCACGTCGACGGGAAGCCCTACGGCGTCGACGTCGTGATGCCGGCGAAGTACGCGGGGGCGGGTGAGCTCGACCCCGAGCGCATGGGCGACCAGCTCAAGGAGATGATCCCGCAGCAGCATCGCGACTGGATCAACCACCTCCTCGACGAGCACGGCGTGCCCGCGCTGCCCGCCGACGAGCAGGGCGAAGGCGGGTTGCTCGGCTGGGTGCACGAGAAAGGCCGCGAGCAGGTCCAGATCGCGCTCGAGCACCCGATCAAGCTGCTGGCCAACGCGCTGGGACCGCCGCCGAAGGACGTCGTCGACCTCGCGCACGAGCACGGCGTGAAAGTCGCCGCGCTCAGCGGGAGCGTGCAGCAGGCCGAGCGTCACGTGAACCAGGGGGTCGACGTCGTCGTTGCGCAGGGCACCGAGGCCGGCGGCCACACCGGCGACGTGGCGTCGCTGATCCTCTGGCCCGACGTAGTCGACGCGATCGCGCCGACGCCTGTGCTCGCCGCCGGCGGGATCGGCACCGGGCGTCAGATCGCCGCCGCCCTCGCGCTCGGGTGCGAAGGCGTGTGGACCGGGTCGATCTGGCTCACAACGGCCGAGAGCGACACCGGCCCCATGGCGATGGAGAAGCTGCTCGAAGCGGGCGCTCGCGACACCGTCCGGTCACGCAGCTGGACCGGCAAGCCGGCCCGCATGCTGCGCACCGAGTGGACCGAAGCGTGGGAACGCGAGGACTCACCGGGCACGCTGCCGATGCCGCTGCAGTTCATGCTCATCAACGACGCGATGCGCCGGATCAACAAGTACCAGGTCAAGGAGCTGACCACGATGCCCGTCGGGCAGATCGTCGGGCGCATGAACAAGGTGCGCCCGGTGCGGGACGTCATGTTCGACCTGGTGGACGAGTTCGTCGAGGCTTCCCAGAAGCTCGAGAAGCTCGTCGAGGACTAGCGCGCTCGCCGTCGGTTACTTCACTAGCGGGGAGCCGAACTTCAGCAGGTTGCCGTCGCGGTCGATGTGGGCGCCCTCGCGCAGCCCGTACTCGGTGTCGTGAGGCTCGAAGAACTGCCCCTCCACCCCGGCGGCGCGCCATTCCGCGTAGAGCGCGTCCGCGTCGTCGACGTAGAGGTAGACGGCGCTGGCGTTCCTCCGCGGCTCGACGCCGGGTTGCACGGACAGATGGAGATCAGCGTCGCCACGCAGGGCGTAACCGTAACCTCCGTCGTCGTACTGACTCACCCTGAACCCGAGCGCGCCGTAGTGATCAAGCGCGACATCGAGATCGCGCACGGGCAGGATCGTCGCGATGCCTGTGATCGAGGACGTCACGTCCGGAGCGGAAGGTGGCCCAGGGCTCGGCGTGGCAGTCAGCGCCTCGTCCGCGTCGGCGACGCCCCGGAGCTCGACGATCTTGCCGTCACGCACGAACACGACTTGGTGCAGGAGGCCGGGCGCGCGCTCGACTCGGAGGGCGACCACGAGCCGGTCCGGATGCGTAACGACCTCTTCGATCTCGATGTCGACGCCGTCAGAGGCGCCGCTCATGTACTCGATGACCTGGTTCCGGCCGACGCAGCTCCCCCATTGTGCGTCGTCGGACAGGAACGGCTCGAGGGCGCTCGGGTCGCTCGACACGAGGGCCGCTCGGATGCGCTCGGCGATCTCTTCAGTGGTGACGATCTCTTCTCGTTCCATCACAGATCCTCCTCGCGTCGACCGAGTGTGGCATGCGGCGAGTGGACCCGCTCCTCGGCGGGACCGTCGACAAAAAAAAGAGAACTGCTCATCTCGGTCATCGTGCGCCGGCTCGAGCCGGGCAAGACCTTCGACGACTTCGTCGAGGGCGCTAGGGGGCATCCATGAAGTTACCGACGAGTTCGACTTCAGCACCGACGAGAGCGTGGCCCGCGGCCATCCGGCTCGGGAGCGCTAAGTTTCGGGTGTCGGGCGAGCGTCCGGCGAGCGCTCGGCCACGGAGAGGACACGGATGGGCACGGTAGGCACGGCTGTGGTGATCGCCGTCCTCGCGTATCTCATCGGGTCGATCCCGTCCGCCTACATCGTGGGCCGGCTCGTCTCCGGGGTCGACATCCGCGTGGCCGGCGAAGGCAACGTCGGGGCGCGCAACGCCTACCACGTGGTCGGGCACGGCTGGGGTGTCGCGGTGTGCCTGATCGACGCGGCGAAGGGCGGCGCGATCGCCGTCGCGTTGCGCGACCGTCCCGCGTGGCAGCTGATGCTCGGCGGCATCGCGGTGATCGCCGGGCACGGCTTCCCGATCTGGCTCGGCTTCGTCGGCGGCAAAGGCGTCGCCACCGCCAGCGGCTTCGGCATCGCGCTGTTCCTGCCGGCGGCGGTCTTAGGGGGCGCGAGCGCCGGCGCGGTGTTCGCGGTGACGCGCCGCTTCCTGCCGACGCTGATCGTCGCCATCCTCGGGTCGCTCGCGGCGGCGATGCTGCTGGGCGAGGGCCCCGTCACGCTTGGTGTCGTCGTGAGCTTGTTCGCTCTCACGGGGGTGAAACGCGCCCTCGACGAGCCGCGCATGCGCGACATCGAGGCGGCCACCGGCTGGGATCGCGCCGCCGGCGGCACTACGTGAGTCGCGCCTTCCTGCTCGGCGAGGTCCTCACGGTTGTCCTGGTGGGGCAGGTCGCACTCCTCGCCTGGAACCTGCGGGTCGTCCACCGACCGGCGGCGCGCCGATGGCGAGCTGACGCCCCGAAGATCAGCGTCCTGGTCCCGGCCCGCAACGAGGAGGCGTCGGTCGGGTCGTGCGTCGACGCCCTGCTCGACCAGGACTACCCGAACCTCGAGATCATCGTGCTCGACGACGACTCGGCCGACGGCACCGCCGCTGTCGTTCGCTCCCGGCACGATCCGCGCCTCCGCCTCGTCACCGGCGCGCCGTTGCCCGCGGGGTGGACGGGCAAGAACTGGGCGTGCAACCAGCTGGCGGCGCGGGCACGCGGTGACCTGCTGTGCTTCGTCGACGCCAACACGATCCTGGAGTGCGACACGCTGTCACGCGCCGCCGGTGAGCTGCGCGCCTCCGATCTGGGGTTGGTGTCGATGCTGCTGCGGACGGACACCGGCACCGCGTCGGAGGCGGTGCTGATGCCGATCGTGAACTACGCGCTGCTCGCGCTCCTCCCTGCCGCGCTCGTCGAGAAGCAGAGCTTCCGCAAGGAGGCGATCGCGCTCGGGCCCTTCGTCATGGTGACGAGGACGGCGTACGCCGCCGCCGGAGGGCACGCCGCCGAGCCCGCGCACATCGTCGACGACGTCCAGCTCGCCCGGTCGGTGAAGGCGTCCGGTCACCGCATCGCGCTCCGCAACGGCACCGACCTCGTCCACACTCGTTGGTACACGGGCTTCGGCGAGATCTGGCACGGTTTCTCGAAGAACGCCTACGGCGGGATCGGCTACCGGCCCGGCGTCGGGCTGCTCACGATCTTCGTCGTCGCGCCGGCGTTGCTCCTGCCCTTCCTCCGGCTCGGCGCCGGCATCACGACCGGCGGCGCGCTCGGCTTCCCGGCGCTGCAGGTCGCGCTGATCCTGTCGATGCGTGCGGTCACGACACGCGTGGGCCGCGACCCGCTCTGGTCGATCCCGCTCCACCCGGTCGCGATCGCCGTGTGGACCGGGACGCTGGCCCGGTCCATGGTCCTCGCTCATACGGGGCGGGAGATCGAATGGAAGGGTCGGCGGTACCTGACGCGCCCGCTCGAGCCCGAGGCCGAGCGATCCCGGAGCGAGGCGTCGGCGTAGCCTCCGGCTACTCGATGATGCCGGCGGGCCGCGGGATGCCCGCCGCGTCCAGGGCCCCGTAGTACAGATCGAGCGCCATCTGGGCGTCGGTGTAGCCGAAGTAGTTGCCGTCGTCGTCGTACAGGATGAGTCCGCCTTCGATGACGAAGAACACCTCGACCGGCTCCTCGCTGTCGGGCATCGCCTCGAGCGTGTGGGTGGAGCCGGCTTGCTCGAACACGAACGACCCCGGCGACGCTACGAAGTCGTACTCGAGATAGTGCCACCGGCCCTTCAACGTGTAGGCGTGTACGGAACCGTCGTGGTGATGGGTCGGGATGCGCTTGCCGGGCGCGAATCGGTTGATGATCACCCACGTCCCCGTCTCGCGCGAGATGCGCAGCACCTTGGCCTCGACGCCGTCGTCCCACACGGCCCACGGGATGCCGTCGGTGTTGAGGTGGGCGGAGATCGCGTCGGGGGCGACGGTCGTCATGGTGAGCTCCTTGACACGGCGCGGCTGGAACAGGTTCCATTCTTGCCCATGCCGCTCGCACCCGCCGCCCGCACGATGATCGACCAGCTCGAGGCGACGGGGGGCCCGCCGCTGTGGGAGATGTCGGTCGAGGACGCCCGTGTCATCAGCGGCGTGATGGGCGCGATGGATCAACCGCCCGAGGTGGCCGCGGTCGAGGACCGTGTGATCCCGGGCCCGGGGGGCGACCTGCTCGTCCGCATCTACACACCCGAGGCGCCGGCGCCGCGGCCGGCTATCGCCTTCTTCCACGGGGGCGGGTTCGTGATCTGCTCGATCGAGACGCACGACGGGCTGGCGCGGCGGCTCGCGAACGCGATCGGCGCCGTCGTCGTCAGCGTCGAGTACCGGCTCGCGCCCGACGTGCGCTGCCCCGAGTCGGCCGAGGACTGCTACGCGGCGACCGTGTGGACGCACGAGCACGCGGCCGAGCTCGGCGCCGACCCGGACCGGTTGATCGTGGTGGGCGACAGCGCGGGCGGGAACCTGGCCGCGGTGGTCACGCTGATGGCGCGTGAGCGCGGCGCGCCGCCGATCACGAGCCAGGTGCTCGTCTACCCGGTCATCGACGCCGCGTGCGACGCGCCGTCGTACACAGAGAACGGGGAGGGCTACTTCCTCGAGGCGACGGGGATGCGATGGTTCTGGGACCACTATCTCGGTCCCGACGGCGACGGCACGCATCATCACGCGTCGCCGATCCATGCCGAGGACCACTCGGCGCTGCCGCCCGCCGTCGTGATCACCGCAGAGTTCGACCCGCTGCGCGACGAGGGCGAAGCCTACGCCGCCGCTCTCGAGGCCGCCGGCGTTCCCGTCGTGGCGCGGCGCTACGACGGGATGATTCACGGTTTCGTCAGCATGCCGATGGTCTTCCCCGAAGCCGACGACGCCGTAGCGCACATCGCCGAGGCCGTCGAGAGATCTGTCTCGCCTCGATAGCCCGCCAGTCTCCGCTCCGGTCGAGCGGGGAATTTCAGCCTCGCCCGCCCGTTCGCAGAGAAACGCGCTCTATGCGCGCTGTTGTGACAACGGCCAGAGGCGGGAAGGGCAAGTCACATGCGCTGCAGGATGCTGGCGGTGCCGAGGGAGCCACCGCAGCACATCGAGACGAGCGCGAACTCCTTGTCGGAGCGCTCGAGCTCGTGCAACGCGGTGGTGATGAGGCGGGAGCCGGTCGAACCGACGGGGTGGCCGAGCGCGATGGCGCCGCCGTTCACGTTGACGCGGTCCATGTCCGGCTTGTGCACCTGCGCCCATGAGAGCACGACCGACGCGAACGCCTCGTTGACCTCGAACAGGTCGAAGTCCGCCATCGACATACGCGACCTGTCGAGCATCTTCTGCGTCGCGTGCACAGGGCCGTCGAGCAGGTAGTACGGGTCCGATCCGGTCACCAGCTGATGCACGAGCCGGGCGCGCGGCTTCAGCCCGAGTGCCTTCGCCTTGTCCTCGTCCATCCACAGCACGGCGGCGGCGCCGTCCGAGATCTGCGACGAGTTGCCGGCGGTGATCATGTAGCCCTCGACGACCGGCTTCAGCTGTGACAGCGCCTCGAGCGTGCTCTCGCGCAGACCCTGGTCGCGCGTCACGGTCATCGTCGAGCCGTCGGCCTGGGGCGCGTCGATCGGCGTGATCTCGCGCTCGAACCGGCCTTCGTCCCACGCCACCTTCGCCTTCTGCTGCGAGCCCAGGCCCCACTCGTCGAGATCGCGGCGAGACAGGCCCCGCATCTCGGCGATGCGTTGGGCGGCGCCGAACTGGCCGTTGGGCGGGTCGTCATACGGCCAGGGCTCGGTCTTGTAGTGGCCGGGTCCGTTGATGACGTTCGAGCCAAGGGGCACATGGCTCATCTGCTCGACGCCGCACGCGATGCCGGTGTCCATCCCCCCGGCGGCGATCAGGCCGGCGACGAGATGGTTCGCCTGCTGCGCCGAGCCGCACTGCGAGTCGACCGTGGTGCACGCGGTCGTGTAGGGCAGGACGTCGTTGCCGGCCGAGAGCCAGGCGTTGCGGGTGACGTTGCTCCCCTGCTCGCCCGCCTGGGTCACGCAGCCGCCGACCACCTCTTCGACGCTGCCGACGTCGATCCCGGCCCGGTCGATGACGGACACCAGCGCGTGTCGCAGCACCTCCGTGGCCTTCAACTCCGACAGCCAGCCGTTGCGCTTGCCGATCGGAGTGCGGACGGCTTCGACGATGACGGGCGTGCCCATGCGGTTCCCCTCCCCGGGAGCGTGCGGCGATCCAATAATAGAATCTGTTCTAATGCCGGGTCCGCTCGAGGGGTTGCGCGCCGTGGAGATCGTCGGGCTGGGGCCCGGCCCCTTCTGCGGGATGCTCCTCGCCGACATGGGCGCCGACGTGCTGCGCGTCGACCGCGTCGACGCCGCCCGTGCCGTCGACCACTCGAAGCCGGCGACGAGTGCGATGGACCGCGGCAAGCAGGCGATCGGCATCGACCTGAAGCACCCCGACGGCGTCGAGACGCTGATCCGGCTGATGGAGTCGGCCGACGTTTTCTTCGAAGTGTTCCGCCCCGGCGTGGCCGAGCGCCTCGGCATCGGACCCGAGGTGGCGCTCACCCGGAACCCGCGTCTCGTCTACGGGCGGCTGACGGGCTGGGGCCAGGTCGGGCCGTACGCCCACGCCGCCGGGCACGACATCGACTACATCGCGCTGGCCGGCGCGCTCGAGCCGCTGGGACGCGCGGGCGAGAAGCCGACGCCGCCGATCAACGTGCTCGGCGACTTCGCGGGCGGCGGCATGCTGCTCGCCTTCGGCATCGCGTGCGCGATCGTCGAACGCGCACGCACCGGCACGGGCCAGGTCGTCGACGCGGCGATGGTCGACGGCGCCGCGCTGATGCTCACGCCGTTCTACGGCGCCCGGGCGAGCGGGTTCTGGGGCGAGCGGGGAACGAACCACCTCGACACCGGGGCGCCGTTCTACGAGGTGTACGAGACGGTCGACCACAAGTTCGTGGCCGTCGGCACCGTCGAGTCGAAGTTCTACGCCGAGCTGATGGCGCGCCTCGGCCTCGACGTCGAGCTAGACGCCCAGTACGAAAAGGCCCGCTGGCCGGACGAGAAGAAGCGCATGGCGGAGGTGTTCCTGACGAAGACGCGCGAAGAGTGGTGCGCGTTGCTCGAAGGGACTGACGCGTGCTTCGCCCCTGTGCTCACCCCGATCGAAGCACCGGACCACCCCCATAACCGCGCTCGGAACACGTTCCTCGAGCTCAACGGAGTGCCGCAGCCCGCGCCGGCCCCCCGGTTCGGCCGCAGCGCCCCGGCGACGCCGGTCGCAGCGATGCACCCGGGCGCCGACACCGAAGCCGTGCTCGCGGGCTGGGGCTTCGACGCCGACGAGGTGGCTCGCCTACGCGACGCCGGCGTGGTGGTCTAGGAGAGAAGGAGCAGAGCCATGCCGATCCCCGAGCAGCGCGACCTCGAGAAGGCCCGGGTCGTCATCCGCGACTGGCTGGCAGGCAAGCTGCCCGATGCGCACGACCTGACGATCTCGGAGCTGACGGGTCCCGCCTTCACGGGCTTCTCGAACGAGACCCTGCTCTTCGATGCGACCTGGACGGAGAGCGGCGAGGCGCGCGCGGCCGGGTACGTGATCCGCGTGAAGCCGACGGCGCACACGATCTTCCTCGAGGCCGACTTCGACTCGCAGTACAAGGTGATGAGGGCGCTGTCCGAGCACACGGCCGTGCCGCTCCCGCCCGTGCACTGGTACGAGGACGACGAGTCGGTGCTGGGCGCGCCGTTCTTCGTCATGGGCAAGGTCGAAGGCCACGTACCGTCCGACAACCCGCCCTACACCCAGACGGGTTGGCTCCTCGAGGAGGCGACGCCGGCGGTCCGGACGCGCGTCGTCGAGAGCGGGCTCGACGCGCTGGCGCAGATCCACGAGACCGACTGGCGGAAGCTGGGGTTCGACTTCCTCGACAAGCCGCAGTACGGCGGCCCCGGCATCGACCAACAGATCAACTACTACGAGCGGTCGTTCGAGTGGGCGGCGCAGGGTCGGCCGCAGCCGGTCGCCGAAGCCGCGCTCGACTGGGTGAAGGCGAACAAGCCGACCGGCGAGCAGCACCTGGCGCTGGCGTGGGGCGACTCCCGCATCAACAACCAGATGTTCGACGACGACGGCAACGTCGTCGCCGTCTTCGACTGGGAGATGGTCACGCTCGCCGACCCGATGATGGACCTGGCGTGGTGGCTGTTCCTCGACCGGCACTTCCACGAGGGGATGCCCGGCGTCGACGCCGACGGCGGCGCGTACGGCTCGGGTCCCCCGGGCATGCCGCGCATGGAGGGGTTCCCGACGCGGGAGCAGATGCTCGAGCGCTACGAGCGTCTGACGGGGTGGCGGCCCCACGACATCGAGTTCTACGAGGTGTTCGCCGGACTCCGGTTCGCGGTCGTGATGATGCGCATCGCCGCACTCGTCGTCGAGTTCGAGCTGCTGCCGTCGGAGACCGACATGGACCGCAACAACATCGTCACCCGCCTCCTCGCCGCCAAGCTCGGCCTCCCGGCCCCCGGCCCGGAACCGCTGCCGGCGGTGTGATGATGCGTCCCCAGGGTGACACATAGGGACCCCAGGGGACGATCATCAGAAGGGCTTGCCGGTCCAGCGCGGGTCGCGGCGCTCGAGCCAGGCGAGGACGCCTTCGCGGGCGTCGGGCGTGCCCATGACGAGGCGGTGGTACTCGGTCTCGAGGTAGCCGATCTCGTCGCGGTCGAGGGCGGAGCTCGCCCAGAGCAGGCGCTTGCTCAGCGCGACCGACAGCGGCGCGGTGTGCACGGCGATGTCACGGGCGACGTCGAGCGCGGCCGGGAGCACGTCATCGGCGGGCAGCGCGCGGCTCGCCAGCCCGAGATCCACAGCCTCGCGGCCCGTGAACGTGCGCCCGGTCAGAAACAGATCGGCGGCGCGGGCGAAGCCGACGGTCCGCGGCACGGTCCAGTGGGCGTGCGCGTCGGGCAACACGCCCCGCCGTACGTGCACGAAGCCGAGCTTGGCGTCCTCGGCGACGAAGCGCAGGTCGCACTGCATCGTCAGCGTGAGCCCGATGCCGATGGCGTGTCCGTTGACCGCCGCGATCACCGGCTTGCGGACGTCCCACGCCGGTGGATGCACCGGCGATGCGCTGAAGTCGTCGCTCGTCGGCGCGGCGAACGTGTCGCCGCCGGGCTCCATGGCGGCCCCGGCGCAGAACGCACGACCGGCGCCGGTGACAACCACAGCGCGCACGGCATCGTCGGCGTCGGCCGCCGAGTAGGCGCGGCCGAGCCCCTCCCCCATGCGCCGGGTGAACGTGTTGAGCTTCTCGGGGCGGTTGAGTGTGACGACGGCGACACCGTTCGCCGTCTCGACCGTGACCGGTTCGTCGCCCACGACTAGAGCGCGCGACCGGCGCGGTGACCGTCGAAGATCGCCCGGTCGGCCGGACGTGCCGCGACGGCGTCGCCCACGCGCCAAACCTCCGGCACTTTGCCTTGCAGTGCGAAGTACAGGCCGTCGTTGGCCAGACCGTGCGTGCGGATCACGACGGTGTCGAC
>DATFXL010000123.1:0-10399 GCA_035316025.1 Acidimicrobiia bacterium | reverse complement strand
TTGCGTCGGTCAGCTTCCACCCCTCCCCTTCCGGCGAGATCAGGTGCCCTTCCAGCCACATCGGCTCGTACCACGAGAACGGGACGTACAGCTCGGCGCAGTCGATCTGGTGGACCGGGTCGGTGATACCTGCCTTGGCGTACAGCGCCTCGGCGCAGTCGACGCCGGCGACCGGCCGCACGGTGTCGCGGCCCGGGAACGAGCTGAACTCCGTGCGCTTGGCGTGGGCGATCACCCACGCCGGCGGGCGCGGCCCGCGCCGCGCGACTTCTTCGCTCGCCAGGACGACGGCGGCGGCGCCGTCCGACGACGGGCACGACTCGAGGAAGTGCAGGGGATCCCACAGCATCGGCGACTCCTTGACCTTCTCGACCGAGATGTCTTCGATCCGCAGGTGGGCGTGCGGGTTCTTCAGCGCGTTGAGCCGGTCCTTGACCGCGACCTTCCAACCGATGTGCTCGGGCGCTCCAGAGCGCGAGATGTAGCTGCGGATCCACGGCGCGAACGTGCCGCCCGCACCCTGGCCGCCCGAGCGACCACCCGAGAGCGCCCACGTCGCGTTCCCCTCCGACTGCTTCTCGTAGCAGACGACCAGCACACGGTCGTACCGGCCCGACTCGACGAGCGTGGCGCCGGTGATCGCGGTCGAAGCCCCGACCGAACCGGCGGTGTGGACGCGATGGATCGGCTTGCCGACCGCACCGAGCGCGTCGGCCAGCGAGAGCTCGGGCATCATGACCGCCTCGAGCGCGTCAGGGGCCTTCCCGATCACGATGGCGTCGATGTCGGCAAAGGTCATGTCGGCGTCCGCCAGCGCGTCGAGCGCCGCCCAGCGCACGAGCCCGTCCAACGTCACGTCGAGCTGGCGCCGGTAGTCCGTCTGGCCGATCCCGACGACGGCGCTCGGCCGTGCCATCACTTCCCTCCTTCGAGGACGCATACCAGGTTCTGCTGCAGGCAGGGTCCACTCGACGCGTGCGCGACACCCCGGCGTGCCGAACCCGACCGGATGCGGTCGGCGACCTCGATGACCCGGATCAGCCCGGTGGCCATGACGGGATGGCCGGCGAGGGGACCGCCGGAAGGATTCACGGCGGCGCCGTTCGTCAGCCCGAGCGCGTCACGGAGGATCAGCTCCTCGGGGCTGTAGTTGACCATCAGCTCGGCGACGTCGATCGGCCCATCGGACAGCGCGACGCGTTCGGCGGCGAGCTCGGTGGACACCGATCTCGTCAGATCCCGCAGGCCGGGATGGTGCGACTCGATGCGGTGGTCCATGCCCCGGATCCACGCCGGACGGTCGGTGAGCTCACGGGCGCGGTCGCCGGCGGCGATGACCACCGCCGCCGCGCCGTCGGAGACGGGCGGCAGATCGTGCATGCGCAGCGGCGCAGAGAAGTACGGCGCCGCAAGCAGGTCGTCCACCGCGGCGTCCATCGCCAGCTGCGCGTGCGGGTTCTGCCGGGCGTCGCGGCGGCTGCGGGCGACCACCTCGGCGAAGTCCCGTTCGGACGCCGCCCCCGCGTCGAGGAGCGCCCGCGCCTGGATACCGGCCAGCGACACCGGGTCGAGGCCGAGCGGCGCCATCACATACGGATCCGTCTGCAGCGCGAAGACCTCTCGGGGCCGCCCCGGCGACGACTTGCCCGAGCCGATCACGACGGCGACGTCGATGTCGCCGAGCTGCAATCGGAGCCATGCCTCGAACAGCGCCCACGCGCCGTCCATCTCGACGTGGCTCTCGTACACCGGTGGCCACGCGCCCACGCCATCGATGTTCATCACGAACGCGAACGGCATGCCCGAGAGATAGTCGCAGCTGCCGGCGATCGTGAACTCGAGCTGGTCGCGATCCAGACCGGTCTGTCGCAACAGGTCGTTGACGCACCGCATGATCAGCTTCGGTTCGGAGTCGTCGAACCGCCGGTATGCGTTCGTCTGCGACGTCGCGACGACCGCGACCTCGCGGGCCGGGCCGCTCAAAACGCGAACTCCTGCAGTGGCCGGGGGTCGACGTCGGGTTCTCCGGTCGGCTCCCAGCGCTCGATCACGCCCTCCCAGGCCCCGCCGTACCGGTTTCCGAGGTCGCTCACGTCCCGCTCGCCCGCGGGCTTCCAGACGGCGCGCACGCGCATGCCGACACGGAACTGGTCGAGCGGGATGTCGCGGATGTCGACACCGGTGATGGGCTGGTCCGCCCCGTCGAGGAGGATCGACGCCCGGATGTAGGGATCGGTCTCTTTCTGGCCGTAGTACTGCACGGGCGTGATCACCGTGAACGAGCTCACCGCACCCCGGTCGGCAACCTCGACGTCGTCGGCCTCGGTCATCTCCGCCCGCTCGAGGTTGTCGTAGCCGTTGCTCGGCACATATACCTTGCCGCTCACGGGAGACCGCTGGCCGACGATGCGCCCGTCGAGGAGGCCGCGCGCGAAGCGGGCCCGGTGGGGGTAGAGCGGCTCGCTGATGGTGAGCGAGACGAGGTGCTCGGTGATCGTCACGGGCTCGTCGGCGGGGACGATGTCCTGGGCGCGCGCCGCAGCTTCGGGCACGAAGTACACGTCGGTGATCGCGCCGGCGCGCTCGTCGCGGAACTGAGCCATCACGCGCATCCCGGTCGCCATCGCGTCGATGGCGCCGGCGTCGACCGCGTGCGTGATGGCCGTGTCGGCGCCGTCGAGTTGGATCAGGGCGAACGCGAACGGATGGTCGAACGGGTGCTTCGGCGTGGGATGCACGACCCAGGTCCACGACCGCACTGTGCCGCCTGGTCCGACTTCGACGAGCTCGGGCTCGAGCGGCTCGCCCGTCGCGGGGTCGTACTCGAGTGGCGGGCACAGAACCCGATCGCCGCACCGGTTCCCCAGGATCCGGCCGTCGCGGAGCCCGGTAAGGAACGGTCCGATCACGGGACCGGTGGTGCGCGTGTACGGGTACTCGAGCGTCATCTCGACGGGCGGCAGCTCCGTCGCGCTCACGACCCCACCGCCTGCTCGCTCTCGAACTGCTCCTTTGCCCAGCGGTAGTCGGCCTTGCCCGAGGCAGTGCGCCGGATGGCGTCGACCATCTTCAGCTCCCGCGGCACCTTGTAGCCGGCGATCGTGCGGCGGCAGTGCGCAGCGAGGTCCTCGAGCGTGGGCGCGCGACCGGCGCGGGGTTGGACTACCGCCGCCACCCGTTCGGTGAATCGCGCGTCCGGCACGCCGATCACGAGCGCGTCGAACACGTCGCGGTGGCTCTTGACCGCCGCCTCCACCTCCTCCGGGTACACCTTCTCTCCGCCGGTGTTGATGCATCCCGAGCCGCGCCCGAGGAGGGTGATGGTCCCATCTGCTTCGATGCGGGCGTGGTCGCCCGGCACCGACCAGCGGACGCCGTCGGGGTCGGTGACGAACGTCGCCGCCGTCTTGGCGTCGTCCTTGTAGTACCCGAGGGGGATGTGGCCGCGACGGGCGAGGAGTCCCACGTCGCCACCGCCGGCCGGGACGGGTCGGAGGTCGTCGCCGAGGACCGACATCGCGTCGATGGCGTTGAAGCGCGGGCCGGCGTCGGGATCCGGTTGCGACCCGCTGGCGCCCAGCTCGGACGCGCCCATGGTGTCGATCATCAGCGCGTTCGGCAGGTGCTCCCGGAGCTTGGCCTTGACCGCGGAGGAGAAGACCGCGCCACCGGAGCCCACTGACACGACCGACGAGAGGTCGTACGCCTTCTCGTCCAGCGCCTCGCCCAGCGGACGCGCCATGGCGTCGCCGACGACCATGACCGTCATGGCGCGCTCCTGCTCGGCCAACCGCCAGGCCGCGTGCGGATCGAATCGGTGCGGCGTGTAGAGCACGACCGTGCCGCCGCCGAACAGCATGATGCACATCCCCCATTGGGCGGCGCCGTGCATGATCGGTGCGAGCACGAGTGACGTGACGCGCCCGTCCTCCGGCCACACGCGCTCGGTGATCTCGGGCGGCGTGCGGATCGGCGGCTGTCCGAAGCCGCCCCCGCCCATCGACGCAAAGAAGATGTCTTCCTGGCGCCACATCACGCCCTTGGGCGCGCCCGTCGTGCCGCCGGTGTACAGGATGTAGAGGTCGTCGCCCGTACGAGCGAGCGACGGTCGTCCGGCGTCTGCCCCGGCCAGGGCTTCCTCGTACGGGGTTGCCTCGCCGGGGTCGGCATCGTCGCCGTCGTCGAGGACGAGGACGTGCCGCAGGAGCGGGAGCTTCGCCCTGGTCTGGTGCACCAGGGGAAGAAACGAGCGCTCGACGACGGCCGCTTCGGCGTCGGCGTTCTCGAGGACGTAGCGCAGCTCGTCGGCGACGTACCGGTAGTTGACGTTGACGGGGACGAGCCGGGCCTTGAACGCGCCGAAGAAGCTCTCGACCCACTCGGCGCGGTTCCAGCTGTAGATGGCCACTTTGGCTCCGGGTGCGAGACCGACGCCGAGCAGATGGTTGGCCACCCGGTTGGCGCGCTCGTCCAGCTCGCCGAAGGTGCGCCGCGCCTGACCCGCCACGAGGGCTTCGCGCGCCGGGACCGTGTCGACGACAAGCTCGAAGAGATCGGCCAGGTTGAACGTCGGGGGCGGTTTCACGCGTCGATCAAGCGGTTCAGCCGCTGCGTCGTCTCGATCCACTCCTCGACCATGTCGAAGATCACGTCCTTCGTCGGTCTGACGGAGTTCAGCCGTCCGACGATCTGTCCCACCGGGAACCCGGACAGCTCCTTGCGCTGGACTCGTGACACCCGGCGGGCGGCGTAGTTGTAGATGATGCCTTGCAGCGGCATCGGCAGTGGGCCGGGCGAGTCTTCGCGCTCCCACGCCTCCGTCCACGCCGTGCGGAGCTGGCGGGCAGGCTTGCCGGTCATGACGCGCGACCGCACCGTGTCGCCCGAGGTCGCCTCGAGCATGTTCTCGAGCGCCGCCGGGTTCGTGTCGGCCTCCGCGACGGTGAGCCACATCGATCCCGTCCACACGCCCTGCGCGCCGAGCGCGAGGGCGGCGGCCATCTGCCGTCCGGTGGCGATGCCGCCGGCAGCCAGCACCGGCACGTCGGCGCCGACGGCGTCCACGACCTCGGGCACGAGGATCATGGTCGCCACCTCGCCGCAGTGCCCGCCGGCTTCGGTGCCCTGGGCGACGATGACGTCGACGCCCTGCGCGACCTGCCGCTCGGCGTGTTGTTTCGCGCCGACGAGGGCGCCGACGACGACGCCCGCCTCGTGCGCGGTGCGGACGACATCGGGCGGGGGTAGCCCGAGCGCGTTGACGAGCATCCTCGCGCCGTGCTGAAGGGAGACCTCGACTTGGCCCGGGCCCTCCTCGTCCACGCCGAGGCCCGCGGCCTTGACCGGGCGCTCATCGAGGTCATCGGGCACGAGCGGCACGTCGTACTCGGCGAGGACCTTGTCGGCGAAGTCCCAATGCTCCTGCGGGATCATCGCCTCGAGGTTCGAGAGCTCGGCGTCCTTTCCCCCGCCTTTCCCGATGTAGGTCATGGGCATCACGATGTCGGTGCCGTACGGCTTGCCGTCGGCGTGCTCGTCGATCCAGGTGAGCTCGATGTCGAGCTCGTCGGGCGTGTAGGCGAGGGCGCCGAGGACCCCGAAGCCGCCGGCCCGGCTCACGGCGGCGACGACGTCGCGGCAGTGCGAGAAGGCGAAGATCGGGAACTCGATCCCGAGCTGCTCGGCGATCGGCGTCCTCATGTAGCTGGAACCTATCGGGCGTTGTTTGACCGGGTCAACCATCTACCGACAAGCGGGTCGAGATTCGCCTTTGCGATGATGACGGCGTGACGTTCGTCGCGTTCCTCCGCGCCGTGAACCTGGGTCGTGTCAACCGAGTCCCTATGGCCGCGCTCCGCGGCGTGCTCATGGAGGCGGGGTTCTCCGACGTCGGGACCCATCTCCAGAGCGGCAACGTCGTGCTCGGGAGCAGGAAGCGGTCGGCGACGGCGGTCGCGAAGGAGATCGAGCGTCTGGTCAGCGCCGAGTTCGGCGTCGACTCCGAGATCATGGTACGAACCGCCGACGAGCTCTCGAAGATCGTCCGGACGAACCCGCTCGCGCGCAGAGTCTCCGGACCGGCGACGCTCCACGTGGCCTTCCTCAAGACCCGTCCGTCGGCGGCGGCCACGCGCGCGCTGGCTGGGAGGACTTTCGGCGACGACGAGTTCGTGATCCGGGGATCCGAGATCTACCTTCGCTACCCGCACGGTGTCGCCGGCTCGAAGATGAACACCGCGGTGTTCGAAGGGGGTCTCGGGACGCCGGGCACGGTCCGGACCTGGAAGGTGGTGACGCGCCTGAACGAGCTTGCCGGTGCCGCCGCATGAGCTCCCTCGCCGGGGGTTAACCGTGGCGCCGTCGACGGGAGTCTTCATGTCGGGACCTCCTGATTCGTTTCTTCGTTCTCGATGGGACGGTGACGGCGGTCGCTCAGAAGGCTGGCGACGACGGTGATGGCGAGCACGGCGGCAACGACCCCCAAGCTGACGGCGGTGGGCAGGTGGATCACCTCGGCGAGCAGCATCTTGAGGCCCACGAAGGCGAGGATCACCCCGAGACCGCGGTTGAGGTATCGCAGCCGGTCGGCCATGCCGGCGAGGCAGAAGTACAGAGCGCGCAGCCCGAGGATGGCGAAGGCGTTGGACGCGAAGACGATGAACGGCTCGCGGGTCACGGCGAGGACGGCCGGGATCGAGTCCACCGCGAACACGACGTCGGTCGACTCGATGAGAACGAGCACCGCGAACAGTGGAGTGGCAAGGAGCGCACCGGTGCGGCGGGTGAACAGCTTCTGCCCGTCGTATCCGACCGTCGAAGGAATGGCCCGGCGGACGACGCGCAACACCGGGTTGTGCTCGGGGTGCACGTCGGCTGCCACCCCCCGGGCGACCTTGAGTGCGGTGTAGAGCAGGAACGCGCCGAACACGTAGAGCACCCAATCGAAGGTCTCGAGCAGGCCGACTCCGGCGAAGATGAAGGTGGCGCGCAGCAGGAGCGCGCCGAAGATTCCCCAGAACAGGACGCGGAACTGATAGCGCGCCGGAACGGCGAAGTAGCCGAAGATGACGGCCCACACGAACACGTTGTCGACCGACAGGCTCTTCTCGATCAGATAGCCCGACAGGTACTCGCCGGCGACGCCACCGCCCAGCCACCATCCGAGGACGCCAGCGAACGCGACACCAATGCCGATCCAGACTGCGGACTCGACTACCGCGGCGCGGAAGCTGATCTCGTGAGGCGTCCGGTGTACGACCAGCAGGTCGCCGATCAACAACATGGCGATCAGTCCCACGAGAACGCCCCAGGCCCACCCGGGCACGACGACGTCGGCGAACTGGCTCGCGCGACCAGCCGCGACAGCGGCAAGGTTCATCGGCTGCTCCCGGCCTCGAGCGTCAGGTCACACGCGAAGCAGCCGTCACGGTGCACCGGTACGTTCCCGAGGGTGCTCGCACCTCGACCACGTCACCGACCCGGCGCCCGAGGAGTGCGCTCCCGAGCGGTGAATCCGGCGAGATCCGCCGGTCGCCGAGCCCCACCTCGACGCCGTGCACGATCATGTAGTGCTCCTCCGTGCCGTCGGCCAAGCGGATCCCGACCGTGTCGCCGATCTCGACCACGTGCGGGTCGTCGGGACCGTCGAGCACGGCACGGCTCGTCTCGAGGAGCCCGAGCAGGCGCTCCCGCTCGTCGGTGAGCCGAAGGTGCTCCTGGACGATCTCCCGACTCCGCTGGCCGTCCTCCAGCGCGCCGCGGAGCAGCTCCAGGCGCTCGTCCAACTGCTGCACGCGACGCTCGAGCAGCCGGCGACTGCTCTCTCTGACGTGCGGGACGTCATTGCTGTCCGATTCGACGCTCACGGGAACACTCCTTCGGCTGGTTCGACTCTTCCAGCCGAAGGTCTCTCCCGTCCGTCCGGACCACGACTACCGGGCCGCAGAGGCCGTGCTGACAGCAGTCGTGCGAGAGGGATACTCCCCTTCGACGCGCGGCATCCTAGCGTGCGGATGTCGCGTTCACCGGCGCGGCCGATGCGACGGCCGCGCCAGTGTTTCAGGCCGCGTTCGGCAGCGCCTCGGGCTCGAGGGCGACCGTGAGCACGTCCTGCACGTCGTCCACCAGGTGGAACGTCAACGCCTCGCGTGTCCCCTCGGGGACGTCGTCGAGGTCGGGACCGTTGCGGGCGGGCAGGATCACCTCGGTGAGCCCTGCTCGCTGCGCTGCCAGCACCTTCTGTTTCACGCCGCCGATGGGTAGCACCCGCCCTTGGAGCGTGACTTCGCCCGTCATCCCGAAGTTGTCGCGCACCTTGCGTCCACTCAGCAGGCTCGCCAGCGCGGTCGTCATCGTGATGCCGGCGGAGGGGCCGTCCTTGGGCACCGCGCCCGCCGGAACGTGCAAGTGGACGCGACGGTTCAGCGCCGCCGGCACGATACCGAGCTGGTCGGCGTGCGCCTGCACGTACGACAACGCGATCTGCGCCGATTCCTTCATGACGTCGCCGAGCTGTCCGGTCAGGGTGAGCCCGGACTCGCCATCCATCACCGAAGCCTCGATGAACAGAACGTCGCCTCCGGCGCCCGTGACCGCGAGGCCAGTCGCCACACCGGGGGCGCCGATCCGATCGGCCACCTCGTTGAAGAACTTGGCCCGGCCGAGGGCGTCGCGGACGATCGCGTCGTCGATCACGACGGGCGGCTGCGCGTCGTGACTGACGAGACGCGCCGCGACCTTGCGCAGTAGCTTGCCCAGCTCCCGCTCGAGGTTCCTCACGCCCGCTTCACGCGTGTAGTCGGCGACGATCAGCCGGAGGGCGTCCTCCCCAACGGTGACGTCGGACTCGCGCAGACCGTTCCGGTTTCGCTGGCGCACGAGTAGGTGGTCACGCGCGATCGCGACCTTCTCCTCCTCCGTGTAGCCGTCGAGGCGAATGACCTCGAGCCGGTCCAGCAGCGGAGCCGGGATCGTCTCGGCGACGTTGGCCGTCGCGATGAACAGCACGTCGGACAGGTCGAGATCGACCTCGAGATAGTGGTCGCGGAAGGTGTGGTTCTGCGCCGGGTCGAGCACCTCGAGCAGCGCGCTCGACGGGTCACCGCGCCAGTCGGCGCCGACCTTGTCGATCTCGTCGAGCAGCAGGACGGGGTTCATCGTGCCCGCCTCGGTGAGGGCGCGCACGATCCGCCCCGGTCGGGACCCGACGTAGGTGCGGCGGTGGCCGCGGATCTCGGCTTCGTCGTGGATGCCGCCCAGCGCGACACGCGTGAACTTCCGTCCCAGCGCGCGAGCCACCGACTCGCCGAGCGACGTCTTGCCGACGCCCGGCGGGCCGACGAGCGCCAGGATCGCGCCGGCGCCCCGACGTCCGTCGGTCTCGTCGATGCCGCGCTCGGCGCGCAGCTTGCGCACCGCGAGCTGCTCGACGATCCGATCCTTCACGTCGGACAAGCCGGTGTGGTCCTCGTCGAGGACACGGCGCGCGTCCTTGACATCGAGGTTGTCCTCGGAACGGTCGCCCCACGGCACGTCGAGCAGCGAGTCGAGCCACGAACGGATCCAGCCGTGCTCGGGGCTCTGCTCACTCGTGCGCTCGAGTCGATCGACCTCTCGCGTCGCGGACTCGCTCACGGCTTCGGGGAGCCCTCCCTCGGCGATGCGACGGCGGTACTCCTCGATCACGTCGTCGTCGCCGTCCTCTCCCAGCTCCTTCTTGATCGCACTCATCTGTTGGCGGAGCAGGAACTCACGCTGCTGCTTCTGCATGCCGTCGGTGACTTCGGAGCGGATCTTCTCGGCCACGTCGAGCTCGGCGAGCGCGTCGCGGGCCCACGCCACCACCTTCTGCAGCCGCGCCTCGACGTCGAGCGTCTCCAGCAGCTCGACCTTGCGCTCGGCGCTCAAGTCGGGCCACCACCCCGCCGTGTCGGCGAGCGCGCCGGGGTCGGTGACCCCCTGCAGCGCTTCCCGCAGACGTGTGTTGCCGAGGCGCTCGGCGATCGCGCCCACGATGGCGCGGTAGTCGCGGGCCAGCTCCCGGGCGCGCTCGGTCGGCTCATCGGCGTCGTCCACCGGCTCCGCCTCGACCCAAAGCCCGGCGGTCGTGCCGGCCACGCCGACGCCGACGACGGCGCGCCGGACGCCCCGCAGCACCAGGGCGCGGACGCCGTTGGGCAGCTCGCCCCCGCTCTCCACGTGGGCGATCGTCCCGACGCGGGCGTAGCGCCCGTCGACCCGCGGCACGAGGAGCATCTGCCCGTCGCCGCTCGCGGCGGCGTCAGCGACGGCCTTGGCCTCGTCCGTCTCCAGGGCGAGGGTGACGACCATCTGCGGGAGCACGACCCCGGAAGGGAGGGGCAACAACGGCAGGGTGAGGTGCTCGGCGGTTTCGTTCACG
>DATFXL010000122.1:0-40152 GCA_035316025.1 Acidimicrobiia bacterium | reverse complement strand
CGACGACGAAGCTGAGATCTTCCGCGACGAGCTGAAGTACGTCCTCGTGCACCAGCGCGCCGCGTTCAACTCGCCCGTGTGGTTCAACATCGGTGTGCGGGGCGTGCCGCAGCAGGCGAGTGCGTGCTTCATCCTGGCCGTCGAGGACACGATGGACGCGATCCTGAACTGGTATCGCGAAGAGGGGATCATCTTCAAGGGTGGCTCGGGATCGGGGATCAACCTGTCCGGGCTGCGCTCCTCGAGCGAGGGCCTCCAGGGCGGTGGCACCGCCAGCGGTCCCGTCAGCTTCATGCGGGGCGCCGATGCGTCGGCCGGGACGATCAAGTCCGGAGGCAAGACCCGCCGCGCCGCCAAGATGGTGATCCTCGACGCCGATCACCCCGACGTCGAGGAGTTCATCTGGTGCAAGGCGATCGAGGAGCGCAAGGCGCGCGCCCTCGGCGAGGCCGGCTTCGACATGGATCTCGACGGCAAGGACAGCCACTCGATCCAGTACCAGAACGCCAACAACTCGGTGCGGGTCACCGACGAGTTCATGCAGGCGGTCCTCGACGATCGCGACTGGCACCTGCGGACGGTCACCACAGGTGACGTCGCTCGGACCGTGCGCGCCCGGGACCTGATGCGCCAGATCTCCGAGGCGACGTGGGAGTGCGCCGACCCCGGCATGCAGTTCGACACCACGATCAACCGATGGCACACGGCCCCCACCACGGGGCGGATCAACGCCAGCAACCCGTGCTCCGAGTACATGCACCTCGACAACTCGGCGTGCAACCTCGCCAGCATCAACCTGCTCCGGTACCTGAGCGACGACGAGTTCGACGTCGAGGCGTTCGCACACACCGTCGAGGTGGTGTTCACCGCCCAGGAGATCCTGGTCGGCAACGCCGATTACCCGACCGAGAAGATCGCCGAGACGAGCCGGGCGTTCCGGCAACTCGGCCTCGGGTACGCGAACCTCGGCGCGCTGCTGATGGCCCGGGGCCTCCCGTACGACTCGCCCGAGGGCCGGGCATGGGCGGGCGCCATCACCGCGCTGCTGACCGGTCACGCCTACGCCACGAGCGCCCGGACGGCCGCTCGAATGGGTCCGTTCGCGGGCTACGCCGACAACGCCGACGCGATGCTGAACGTGTTGCGGATGCACCGCCACCATTCGGGCGAGATCGACGACGCGCTCGTCCCGAACAGCCTGCTGGAGGCGGCCCACCGCGCCTGGGACGACGCCGTGTCGCTCGGCGAGGCGCACGGGGTCCGCAACTCGCAGGCGAGTGTGCTGGCGCCGACGGGAACCATCGCGCTCGCGCTCGACTGCGACACCACCGGCATCGAGCCCGACCTGGCGCTCACGAAGGCAAAGAAGCTGGTGGGCGGGGGCACGATGCTCATCGTCAACCAGACCGTGGCCCGGGCCCTGCGGCGCCTCGGCTATGCCGCCGAGCAAATCGACGAGATCGTTGCCTACATCAACGAGCACAAGTCGATCGTCGGGGCGCCCGGGTTCAACCCCGAGCACCTGCCCGTGTTCGCCTGCTCGATGGGCGACAACACGATCCACTACATGGGCCACGTCACGATGATGGGCGCGGTGCAGCCCTTCATCAGCGGCGCGATCAGCAAGACGTGCAACGTGCCCGAGGAGACAACCGTCGACGAGATCGAGCAGCTGCACATCGACGCCTGGCACCTGGGGCTCAAGTCGATCGCGATCTACCGCGACAACTGCAAGGTCGCCCAGCCGCTGGCGACCCAGAAGAAGGACCGCACCAACGCGCTGGCCGCGGAGGCGGAACGGGTCGTCGAGCACGTCATCACGGTCGAGAAGCCGATCCGGCGCAAGCTGCCGAAGAAGCGCACCTCGCAGACCTTCTCGTTCCGGGTTGCCGACTGCCACGGATACGTGACGGTCGGGGAGTTCGAGGACGGGCAACCGGGCGAGCTGTTCCTCAAGGTCGCCAAGCAGGGATCGACGCTGGCCGGCATCATGGACGGCTTCGCAATCGCGGTATCGCTCGGGCTGCAGTTCGGCGTGCCGCTTCGGACGTTCGTCGAGAAGTTCACGAACGTGCGCTTCGAGCCCGCTGGCATGACGGACGACCGCGAGCTGCGGTTCGCCACCAGCCTGCTCGACTACATCTTCCGGCGCCTGGCGGTGGAGTACCTCCCGGTCGAGGAGCGCCGCGAGATCGGCGTGCTGACCGTCGACGAGCGGGTGCAGCCCACGCTGCCCGGCGTCGAGGAGGCGAGCACCGAGAGCCATCCCGGCCTCGACACGCTGCCGGTCGAGGACCAGCCGGCGCCGGAAGCGGCCCAGCCCGCGGAGGCGGCGAGCACGATGTCGTCCACGATCGAGGGCGAGACCGTGATCTGTCACATCTGCGGCGACATCATGCAGCGGGCCGGTACGTGCTACGCCTGCCCCAGCTGCGGCACCACCAGCGGCTGCTCCTAGCGGGCGCCGGTTCAGGCCGGGCTGAGAGAGAACACCTCGACCGGGACGGCGAAGCCCTTGAGGGCGCGGCGGCCGGCGGGCTCGAACACGAGCGCGGCGTCGTCGTCCTTCTCGGCGAGACGCTTGGTGTCCGCCGACACCAGGATCTCCTGCGGGACGGCGATGTCGGCGAGCCGGGCGGCGAGGTTCACCTCGACGCCGTAGTAGTCACCCTCGCGGGTCAACAGGTCGCCCGTGGCCAGGCCGCCCCGCGGCGTGACGGTCGTCTCGGGCCCGCGGAACGCCTCGACGAGCGACAGCGCGATGTCACAGGCCGCGGCGGGCTCGAGCACGACGAACATGATCTCGTCGCCGATGTGCTTGACGAGCTGCCCCCGATACTCCGCGATCGTGTCGTACGCGCGGTCCTCGAACTCGTCGAGGAGGTCGCTCAGTCCGGCAGGGGTGAGATCCTGAGCGAGCGAGCTGAACCCGACGAGGTCGACGAAGCCCACGGCGAGGCGCGCAGTCGTGTAGTCCATCGTGTGCAACCGTGCCGCCCGCCCGCGCACGATGACGTCGCGCAGGTGACGGGTGAACAGCCGGGGGAAACTCTGGGCGAGCCGGCCCGCGCCTTCGATCGAGACGGCTTGCGCCTTCGCGTGCGCGAGGACGGTCGCGTCCGCGTCGACGAGCGGCTTCTCGACGGTCGCGATGTACGCGGCGACGGCCGCCTCGGCGAAGCGGCGAGTCGAGCTCCCGTAGACGCGAAGCAACCTGAGCGTCGCCTCCTCGTCGCGGAACACCTTGATCATCTCGGCGCCGGCCACCGCGATGATCTCGTCCTCGGACGAGCACGAGTCGGTGTCGAGCCCGACGGCCCGCAGCACTCTGCGCAGCTGGTCGGCGGTGAGCCCGGCCCGAGCAGCCAGCTCTTCGAGCGTGAGGTCGTCGCGGGTGGCGAGGAGCGTCTCGGTCGTGACCTCCCACAACGAGTCGTCGCGAATGGCCTCGGCGATGTCGTCGGTGCGCACGCCGCGGGCCTCGAGGAAGGCCACCAGGTCGCGCTGCGTCTCGGCGTCGACCGGGGGCCACCAGATCGGGGCAGTGCCTTCTGGTGTCTCCATCGCCACCCGATTGTCCCGGGTGGTGTCGCCGGGCGCAATGTGCCGTCCGGCACCTCGATAGCGTCGTGGCGTGCTGAACGATGACGAGATCCAGCGGGCGCTCGTCATCACCGCGCACCCCGACGATGTCGACTTCGGCGCCGCCGGCACCGTGGCGACCTGGACCGATGCCGGCGTCGAGGTGGCGTACTGCATCGTCACGGACGGCGACGCCGGCGGCTTCGACCCCGGCGTGCCCCGCGCCGAGATCCCCGGCATCCGGCGGGCCGAGCAGACGGCGGCCGCGAAGGCGGTCAGCGTCAGCGACGTCACGTTCCTCGGCTATCCGGACGGCCGGCTCGTCACGTCGTTGGAGCTGCGGCGCGACCTCACCCGGGAGATCCGGCGCGTGCGCCCGCACCGGGTCCTCTGCCCGTCGCCCGAGCGCAACTGGCAGCGAATCTTCGCCAGTCACCCCGATCACCTCGCCGCCGGTGAGGCGTCGCTCGCCGCTGTGTATCCCGACGCCCGCAATCCGTTCGCGCACCCGAAGCTGCTCGCCGACGGGTACGAGCCGTGGACCGTGCTCGAGGTGTGGATGATGGCGGCGCCGTCTCGCAACCGGTGGGTCGATGTCACCGACGCCCTGCCGCGAAAGCTCGACGCGTTGCGCAGCCACGTGAGCCAGCACACCGACGCCGACGGGAGGCTGGAGGAGCGCATGCGCGGCTGGAGCGCGATGAACGCCCACGAAGCCGGGCTCGCCGACGGCCGTCTGGCCGAGGCGTTCTTCGTGATCGACAGCGCCGGGCTGCGCTGACCCCTCGGCGTCAGACGATGACGCTGCGGATCACTTCCCCGGCCTTCATGGCCGTGAAGGCGTCGTTCACCTCGTCCAGCTTGATACGGCGCGACACCATCGAGCCGAGGTCGAGGCGGCCGTGCTCGACGAGGCTGATGAAGCGGGGGAAGTCCCGCCGTACCTGCGCCGAGCCGTACACACACCCGAGCAGTCGCTTCTCCTCGTAGAACATCGAGAAGCCCGGGAACGTCACCGTCGAGTCCATCCGCGGCATCCCGACGACGACGGCCGTACCGCCGCGGCGGGCGGAGGAGAACGCCTGCACGATCGTCTCGGGGAGCCCGATGACCTCGAACGCGTAGTCGGCGCCACGACCGCCCGTGAGCTTCTGCACCTGCGTGACGGGGTCGCCCTTCTCCGGGTCGACGGTGTCGGTGGCGCCGAACTTCCTCGCCGCCTCGCGCTTCATGTGGACGGGGTCGACGGCGATGATCTTCGCCGCTCCGGCGATCCGCGCGCCCTGGATCACGGATTGGCCGACGCCGCCGCAGCCGATGACCGCCACGCTCGACCCGGGCTCGATCTCGGCCGTGTTCAGGGCGGCGCCGACGCCGGTCGTGACGCCGCAACCCAGGAGCGACAGCTGCTCGTCGGGCAGGTCGGTCTCGATCTTGACCGCCTGCGCCTCGGCGATCGTCATCGCTTCCGCGAACGTCCCCAGGCCGGTGAAGCCGGGGACGGGCGTGCCGTCGGCCCGGTTTGCCCGCGGGACCATCATCACCGCGCCGGTCTTCTCGCACAGGTTCGTGTTGCCGTGGACGCAGTACCAGCAGGCGCCGCACGACGGCATGAACGCGGCGACGACCCGGTCGCCCTTCTTCACCAGGGAGACCTCGGATCCGACCCAGTCGACGGTGCCCACGCCTTCGTGGCCGAGGATCGTCGGCGGCGGGAGCGGCAGGGTGCCGTTGGTGGCGGACAGGTCCGAGTGGCACACACCACTGGCGCCGATCTCGACGACGACGTCGCCGGCTCCGGGGTCGAGGGGCGTCACGTCCTCGACGATCAGGGGCTGGTCCTGCTCGACGTAAACGGCTGCTCTCATCTGGTCCCCCTCTTCGCGGCGGTGCTCGGACGCTAGCGCCGGGTTCGGTTCGTCAGCACGACCGTACCGGGGGCTGATAGGAACACCCCGTGGGAGCAGGGGGCCGGATCGGTCGGACGATCAAGGAGTCGGAGCCGAGCTTCGCGCCGGCCCCGCGCCCGCCGGCCGGCGCACCCAACGTCGTGGTGGTCGTGCTCGACGACCTCGGGTTCGCGCAACTCGGCTGCTTCGGGTCGAGCATCGCCACGCCCGCGATCGATCAACTCGCCGAGCGGGGGCTGCGGTACAACCGCTTTCACGTCACCGCGTTGTGCTCGCCGACGCGCGCGTGCCTTCTGACAGGCCGCAACCACCACGCAGTCGGCATGGGCTTCCTCACCGACATCCCGACGGGGTTTCCCGGCTACAACGGACGCATCCCCAGATCGGCGGGGACACTGGCGCGGATCCTGCGCGACGCTGGTTACAACACGTTCGCAGTCGGGAAGTGGCACTTGGCCCCCCGCTGGGAACAGAGTGCCTCCGGTCCGTTCCAGCGCTGGCCCCTCGGCCTCGGGTTCGAGCGCTACTACGGCTTCCTCGCCGGCGACACCAATCAGTGGACGCCCGAGCTCGTGTGCGACAACCATTTCGTCGACGCGCCGCGCGGACCCGGCGACGGTTACCACCTGTCCGAGGACCTCGCCGATCACGCCATCCGCTTCGTGCAGGACCAGCAGCAAGCCACACCGGGCAAGCCGTTCTTCTTGTACTTCGCGACCGGCGCGACCCACGCGCCGCACCAGGCGCCGGCGGAGTGGATCGATCGGTACCGTGGGCGCTTCGACGCTGGGTGGGAAGCGTGGCGCGCCGAGGCGTTCGCCCGTCAGCTCGAGCTTGAGGTGGTGCCCGCCGGCACGACGCTGGCGGATCGCCCGAGCTGGGTGCGGGCTTGGGGTTCCCTTTCGGCCGACGAGCGCCGCCTCTTTGCCCGCCAGATGGAGGTGTTCTCCGGGTTCTTGAGCCACACCGACCACCAGATCGGCCGCCTGGTGGCGGCGCTCGGCGAGCTCGGCGTGCTCGATGACACGCTGCTGGTCCTGCTGTCCGACAACGGCACCAGCGCCGAGGGGGGACCGACCGGGTCGGTGAACGAGCACCGGTTCACGCACGACCTACTCGATGATCCCACCGAGCAAGTCGCCCGCATCGACGATCTCGGCGGGTTCCACGCCTACAACCATTACGCATGGGGCTGGGCGTGGGCCGGGAACACTCCGCTGCGACTCTGGAAGCGCTACACGTGGCTCGGCGGCGTACGGACACCGCTCGTCGTGCACTGGCCGGCGCGCGTGATCGCTGGCAAGGAGGTCCGTCCGCAGTTCTGTCACGCCGTCGACCTCATGCCCACGATCCTCGATGCGGCCGGCGTCGGGGCGCCCGACGTCATCGACGGCGTGGTGCAGCAACCGGTCGATGGCCGCACCTTGGTCCCCACCTTCGACGATGCCGAGGCGCCCAACGCGCGCTCGACGCAGTACTTCGAGATGCTCGGAAGCCGCGCGCTCTACCACGACGGATGGAAGGCGACCACCGACCACATCGGAAGCCAGTTGCGTGTCGAGCGCGACCTCGTGCCGGGGAGCCACGACTTCGACGAGGACCACTGGGCACTGTTCGATCTCGAGCACGACTTCTCCGAGGCACAGGACCTCGCCGCCGACCATCCCGAGCTCGTGCAGTCGCTCGTCGAGCTCTGGTGGGCCGAGGCCGGGCGCAACCAGGTGCTGCCGCTCGACGACAGCTTCATCGGGCGCGCGGTCGCGATGGTGCCGCCGCCGACGCCCCCGCGTTTCCGAACCGTGTACCGCCCCGGGGGTGGTCCGATCTCCGAAGAGTCCGTCCCGCCGCTCGGCGGCGGGTTCGAGCTCCGGGCCGACGTCGAGACGGCGGACGGTGCCGCCGGGATCGTGTGCGCCCTGGGGGACTGGAACAACGGGTGGGCGTGGTACCTGGTCGACAGGCGCATGGTGCTCACCTTCAACGTGTTCGGGACTCCATATCGCTTCGTGTCGACGACGGTGACGCCGCCCGGCCGGCACGCGCTCGGCGCCGAGTATCGCCGGGAGCAGCCCGCCGGGGGTCCCGTGGTGCTACGGATCGACGACGAGGTGGTCGCCGAGGGGAGCCTGCCGGTCGACCTGCCGTTTCGATGGCAGATCGGCGGCGCCGGTCTGCTCGTGGGCCGCGACCGGGGTTTCCCCGTGTGCCTCGACTACGAACCCCCGTTCCCGTTCACGGGGACTGTGCGCGAGCTCGTCTTCGAGATCCCGTCGCTCAGGCCGCGGGTGCAGGAGAACGAGATCGCTGCCGCGCTCCGGCACGAGTGAGGACGAGCTCCTCCCGCTAGCGTCACCGTCTCATGACCCGGCTCCTTCTCGTCCGTCACGGCGAGTCGACGTGGAACGCGGCGTCGCGCTGGCAAGGCCAGGCCGACCCGCCGCTCTCCTCGTTCGGGGAGCGCCAGGCCGAGGACGCGACCGTGCGGCTGTCCCAGATCGCGACGATCGTCGCGGTGTGGACGTCGGACCTCGTGCGGGCGCGCCGCACGGGCGAGCTGATCGCGGAACGGCTCGGCCTGGGCGGCGTGCGCGCGGAGTCGCGCCTGCGGGAGCGGGACGTCGGGTCGTGGAGCGGCCTCACCCGGGTCGAGATCGAGGAGCGGTGGCCGGGCTACCTCGCGGCGCACCGCTCGCCGCCCGACTTCGAGAGCGACGACGCGCTCCTGGCGCGTGCCTGGGCCGGGCTGGCGGCAGCGGTCGACGGGAGCGCACCGGGTGACGTGCTCGTGGTGACGCACGGCGGCGTCGTCCGCACGATCGAGCGGTCGTTGGGCGCGACACCCGAGCGCCTGCCCAACCTCGGCGGCCGATGGCTCAATGCCGCCTCGTCGTCGGACTTCACGCTCGGCGACCGCGTCGTGTTGCTCGAGCCAGACGAGGTGACCGCGCCCGGCGGCCCGTCCGAACAGGATCCGGTCAGCCCGACGGGTTGAGCACGGGCACGCCGTTCGGGTCGAGCGCGACTCGCAGCACATGCACGCGCCGGCTGTTCGGATAGCCGACGTCGGGTTCGGTGTATGCGTGGTACGCCATCCATAGCCGGCCTGCTGGATCGGCGAAGAACTCCTGGCCGCCCGGCCCCGCGATCGTGCCGGACGCGCCGAGCACCTCCGACGACGCTGGCTTCGTGCAAGGGCCGGTCGGCGTGGCGTATGTGGCGTAGCCGACGCCGTCTTCCGCCCCCGCGCCGTCGGTCTCGGGATGGCGACGGGCAGTAGACTGCTAGGTCCCCCCAGGAGCCGCACGTGCCCGAGCAGTCCGATGGCGGCGTCCAAGAGCGCCGTCCCCACCCCGAGCTTGCCGCCGAGCAGCGGTACCTCGACCGGGCGTACGGGCGACTCGACGAGATGCGCAAGGCCGCCAGCCGGGTCGCCGAGGGCTACGGCGAGGTGGGGCGAGGGGGCACGCATCAGGCCCGCCTCGAGCGCGATGCCGCCGCCGCCCACACCCGACGCCGGCTGGCCGCCCTGAACATCGGGAACGCGCCGCTGTGCTTCGGCCGCATTGATCTCGAGCCGGCGCCGGGGGAAGCCCATCCCGACGACGACCGCTACTACATCGGGCGCATCTCGGTGACCGAAGCCGACCAGACCCCGCTCGTGATCGACTGGCGCGCCCCGGTGGCCGAGCCCTTCTACCGGGCCACGGCCGTCGAGCCGATGGGCGTCGTGCGGCGCCGGCACTTCCAGATCCACGGCCGGGAGCTGATCGGCATCGACGACGAGGTCTTCGACGCCCACGCCGCCGACGAGGCGGGGTTCACCATCGTGGGCGAAGCGGCGCTGCTGGCAGCGCTGGAACGGCATCGCACCGGCCGCATGGGCGACATCGTCGCCACGATCCAGGCCGAACAGGACGAAGCGGTGCGCGCCCCGCTGCCCGGCATCCTCGTGGTCGCCGGCGGCCCCGGCACGGGCAAGACCGCGGTCGCGCTGCACCGGGCGGCCTACCTCCTGTACACACACCGGCGGCGGCTGGCGTCCCGTGGGGTGCTGCTCGTCGGGCCGAGCCCGATCTTCCTCCGGTACATCGACGAGGTGCTGCCGTCGCTCGGGGAGGACGACGTCCAGCTCACGACGGTGGCGGGGATCAAGCCACAGCTCCGGGCGCGTGTGGCCGAGGCCCCCGCGGTCGCGGCGCTGAAGGGCGACGCCCGCATGGCGCGGGTGATCGCGCGGGCGTTGCGGGACCGGGAGCGGCCCGTCCGTGACGATGTCGTCGTCGTCCTCGACGGCCACGTGCTGCGGCTCCGCCGGGCCGACTCGACTCGGATCGTCGAACGGGTCCGGCGCCGGCGCGGCACGCACAACGAGCGCCGGCCCGCCCTCTCCCGCCTGGTGCTCGATCACCTGCGTGACCAGTACCGCCGGTCGTTGGTCGAGGCGTACGAGCGCGACGCCCGCCGCCTCGAGCCGGACGCCGAGTTGCCGCTCGCACCCGAGAACGACGACGAGCTGCTCGAACTGCCGGTCGCGGCTGCCCTCGCACGGGGCGAGCGAGCGCCTGACGACTGGGAGACCGAGCTGACGGCGCGTCTGCGACGTTCACCCGAGGTGCGAACGGCACTCGAGCGCATGTGGCCGGTGCTCTCGGGCGCTGAGCTCGTGCACGATCTCTTCAGCTTTCCGGCATTGATCCGATCGGCGTCGGATGGCGTCCTCACGCGCGAGGAGCAACGACTGCTCGAGCGCCCGCGCGCGCCGAGCGTGCGCGACGTCGCATGGACCGAGGCCGACGTCGCGCTGGTCGACGAGGCCGACGGGCTGCTCGGTCCGCCAGAAGCCGGAGGCCCGCGACGCCGACGCCGCCGGCGGAGCGCGCCCGACAGCGCGCTCGAGGACGCCGCCCGCGTTGTCGAAGAGCTGGGGGTCGGCGCATATACGACGGCGGCGGAGGTCCTCGAGCGCTACGGCGGCGGCGCGCCGCCGAGCGAGGACGGCGTGGGCGAGCCCCGTGTCTACGGACACGTCCTCGTGGACGAGGCGCAGGATCTCAGCGCCATGCAGTGGCGCATGGTGGGGCGGCGGTGCCCCTCGGGATCGATGACGATCGTGGGGGACTTCGGGCAGTCGAGCAAGCCGGGGGCGCTGCACGACTGGGACGCGGTGCGCGCGCAACTGCCCGGCGACGAGCCTGCGCGCGTCGTCACGCTCACCGTGAACTACCGCACACCGTCGGAGATCATGGGTCTGGCTGACCGGGTCGTGACCGCGGCGTTGCCGGGCGTCGAGCCGGCGCGGTCCGTGCGCAGCACGGGGCACCCGCCGCGATTCGTCGCCGCCGCCGATACGGCCGCCCTCGTGGCAGTCGCGGCCGACGCAGCACGCGACGGGGATGGCGACCGCGGGACGACCGCCGTCATCGCGCCACAGGAGCTGCACGCCGACCTCGTCTCGGTGCTCGCCGACGTCGGCGCGGTGGCGGGATCCGCCGACGCCATCGACGCGCCGATTGCCGTGGTCGACGCGCCCGACGCAAAGGGGCTCGAGTTCGATCACGTGATCGTGGTCGAGCCCGGGCGGCTCGTGAACGAGGACGCCGCCGGGCTCCGACTGCTGTACACCGCGCTCACGCGCGCCACGCAGACCCTCACCGTTGCGCACGCGGCGCCGCTCCCGGAAGCACTGCAGCCGGCCGCGGCCTCGTAGGCTGAGGCGTCATGGCCACGACGACCGACGCCGACCTCACCGCCGTCGACGTCGCCTGGGATCTCGAGCCCCTCGTCGAGGGAAAGGGCGAGGCCGGGGTCGACGCACTCCTCGACGAAGCCGATCGGGTGTCCGCGTCTGTCGCCGAGCGGCGCGGCACCATCGCCGACCTCGACGCGGCTGAGCTTTCCGCGCTCATGCACGAGGTGGCGTCGATCGGCGACCTGGTCGGACGGGCGGGGTCGTACGCGCAGCTGCGGTTCGCGGTCGACACGACCGACCCGACCCGCGGCGCGTTGCTCCAGCGGGTCGAGGAGCGGGCCACCGCGATCAACACCAAGACCCTCTTCCTCGACCTCGAATGGGCGGCGCTGCCCGACGCACGGGTCACCGAGCTACTCGCCGACGATCGGTTGGCGTTCTGCCGGCACTACCTTGCAGCGGCGCGCCGCTACCGCCCTCACCTGCTCTCGGAGCCGGAAGAGCTCGTGCTAACCGAGAAGGCGGTCACCGGGCGCAGCGCGTGGACACGTTTGTTCAGCGAGCTCACGTCGACCATCGAGGTCGACCTCGGCGGCGGGCGGGTAAGTCTCGAGGAGGCGTTGTCGCAGCTGACCTCACCCGATCGCGGCGAACGCCGTGACGCCGCCGAGGCGGTCACGAAGGCGCTCGAGCCAGGACTCCGGACCCGGGCGTTCGTCTTCAACACGTTGCTGGCGGACAAGGCTGTCGACGATCGGCTTCGCGAGTATCCCGACTGGATCGCGAGCATGAATCTCGCCAACGAAGCCAGCGACGAGTCGGTGCAAGCGCTGGTGGCGGCGGTGCAGGCCCGCTACGACATTCCGCAGCGCTGGTACGCGCTGAAGGCGCGCGTTCTCGGGCTCGACCGACTCACCGACTACGACCGCATGGCGTCGGTGGCAGATGAGGAATCGGAATTCGGGTGGCGTGAGGCACGCGAGCTGGTGCTCGACGCGTACGGCTCCTTCTCGGAGGAGCTCCAGGCCGCCGCCCACCGTTTCTTCGACAAGGCGTGGATCGACGCTCCCGTGCGGGCCGGGAAGAGGCCGGGCGCGTTCTGCGCGTACACGGTGCCGTCGCAGCACCCATACGTGCTGCTGAACTGGACGGGCCGCCGCCGCGACGTGCTGACCCTCGCTCACGAGCTCGGCCACGGGCTGCACGCGTACCTGGCGCGGGGCCAGGGCATCTTCCACCAGACGACGCCGCTCACCCTCGCCGAGACGGCGTCGGTGTTCGGCGAGACGGTGACCTTCGGTCGGCTGCTCGACGCGACGGCGGACCCGTCGGCCCGCTTCGCACTCCTCGCCGAGAGCATCGAAGGGCAGATCGCCACCGTCTTCCGGCAGACGGCGATGAACCGCTTCGAGGATCGCGTGCACACCGAGCGGCGGGAGGTCGGCGAGCTGAGCGTCGGTCGGTTCGGGGAGCTCTGGTACGAGACCCAGACGGAGATGCTCGGCGACACCGTCGAGATCACCGACGGATACCGCACGTGGTGGTCGTACATCCCGCACTTCATCGGCACGCCCGGGTACGTGTACGCCTACGCGTACGGACAGCTCCTCGCGCTGTCGGTGTACCGCGCGTACGAGGAGCGGGGCGCCGGCTTCGTGCCGCAGTATCTCGAGCTCCTGCGCAGCGGCGGCTCGCGCACGCCCGACGAGCTCGGCCGCATCGTCGGCGTCGACCTCGCCGATCCCCGGTTCTGGGACGGCGGCCTCGCCATCGTCGAGCAGCAGCTGGAGGCAGCCGAGCGCGCCGCGGTCGACGCCGGCCGCGTGCCGGCCTGAGCGAGCCTCCCCACCGTTGCCCGTCCCGGACACCACTCTCCTCGCCAGCAAGGTCGCGGTCGTCACCGGCGGGGGAGGCGGGATCGGGCGCGCCGTCTCCGAGACGTTCGCCGCCCACGGCGCCCAGGTCGTCGTGGCCGAGATCGACGCCGACCGCGCCGCCGAGACGGTCGATGCGATCCGTGCTGCCGGCGGAGGCGCGCTCGCGCAGCACGTCGACGTCCGTCAGCGCGACGAGGTGACGGCGCTCGCCGACGCGACGCTCGCCGAGTACGGCCGCGTCGACGTGCTCGTCAACAACGTCGGCCACTATCTCTTTCGGGCGACGCCGTTCCTCGAAACCGACGAGGAGCACTGGGACTCGCTCTACGCCGTCAACCTGCGGCACATGTTCCTATGCACGAAAGCGTTCGCTCCCCGGATGGTCGAGCAAGGCGACGGCGGCAGCATCGTCAACGTCTCGACCGTCGAGGCGTTCCGAGGCATCCCGACGATGGCCGTGTACTCCGCGTTCAAGGCGGGCGTCACGCAGTTCACGAAGAGCCTGGCGCTCGAGCTCGGCAACGACGGCGTCCGCGTGAACGCCATCGCCCCCGACCTGACCGAGACGATCCAGGTCCCGTACGCGCTTTGGGTCCCCGAGGAGCAACGGCACCTCATCCCGCGCTGGGTGCCGGTCGGCCGGTTCGGGACCCCGGACGACATCGCCGGCGTCGCGCTGTTCCTGGCGTCGGACCTGTCGGCGTTCGTGACCGGCACCACCGTGCACGCCGACGGCGGCAGCCTCGCCGCCGGCGGGTGGTACCGCAC
This sequence comes from Acidimicrobiia bacterium, assembly GCA_035316025.1. Lineage (GTDB taxonomy): Bacteria > Actinomycetota > Acidimicrobiia > IMCC26256 > JACDBD01 > JALZAA01. The sequence goes on along the minus strand of DATFXL010000122.1, from coordinate 26,326 downwards.
CGACGGTGGCCGCTGGACGAACCGCCCGCTGGACCCGTAGCCGCCGGCGCGCTCCCCCACCGTGGCTTGTCGAAGGTGGGGAACCGATCGTCCTACTCCAACCCCGCCATCGCGGCGAAGGTGCGGAGCTCGCGGGGGATGTCCGGTCCCATCGGGCCGTAGAGGATCTCGGTCCCGCCGGAAGCCTCGAGCTGGGAGAGGCGCTCGCGCAGCGCCGGCGCCGGCCCGGTCCACGTGAACCCGGCCACGGTGTCGCCCTCGAGGAGGGGTGCGTCGCGCTCGGTGACGCGCACGAGGTGGTCCTCGTGCACGGTGAGATGGCGTTCGGCCGCCGGCAGCTCCTCGAGCGCGGCGCGCCACTCCGGGCCGCCCGGCAGCGAGTCGACCACGTCCGGGTTCGCCTCGTACATGCCGTGGTACACGACGGTGAGCGCGGGGCCGGCGGCCTCGAGGGCGCGGGACGACCGGGGCGGCTCGCCTTCGTCCAGGACCGTCCCGAAGGCCAGGACCGAGCACCAGTCGAAGTCGGGCTGACCGGACCCGATCGTCATCACCCCGTCGCCGAGCTCCCTCGCGACGCGCAGGCCCTTGGGGCCGTTGGCGGCCACGATGATCGGCACACCGATCGGGCGGTCCGGGAGGAACTCCGCCGGCGGGATCATCTGCACGACGGAGCCGTCGACGACCACGTGCTCGCCCCGCAACAGCGCGCGGAGTTGCCGCACGTACTCCTCGACCTCCGACCACGGCAAGGGCCTCTGACCGAGCGCCATGCGGCCGGTGAAGCCGGTTCCGACGGCGGCCACCGTCCGTCCCGGCGCCAGGCCCTCGAGCGTGGCGATGGCGGTCGCCTGCGTGAGCACGTGACGCAGGCTCGGTATCAGGACGGCGGGACCGAGCCCGATGCGATCGGTGTGCTCGGCGACCTGCGCCAGCGCGACCCACACGTCCGGATACAGCGCCGGGGAGTCGTACAGCCACGCTCGCTCATAGCCGAGCGACTCCGCGAGCCGGACATGCTCGACCACGTCGGGGCCGGGCGGGAACGCGCAGGAGATGTCCATGCGGCTAGGCGCGGGCCAGCTCGCGGCGGAGCTGGTCGAGCCCCATGGGGCCGAGGTTCAGCGCCCGGGCGTGGAAGTCCTTGAGGTCGAACGCGTCGCCGGCGCGTCGTCTGGCGTCGTCGCGCGCTCCCAGCCACACGCGTTCGCCGATCTTGTAGCTGATCGCCTGACCGGGCCAGCCGAGGTAGCGATCGATCTCGCTGCGCATGAAGTCCTCCGGCATGCGCCCGCTCCGCTCCATCGCGAAGGGCAACGCCAGCTCGGGCGTCCAGGTCTCGCCCGGGTGATAGCGCTCGTCCGACGGGATCGCGAGCTCGAGATGCAGCCCGATGTCGACGACGACGCGCATCGCGCGCAGAGCCTGCGCCCGCAGCATCCCGAGCTCGTAGGCGGGGTCGTCGAGGTATCCGAGCTCGCCCATCAGGCGCTCGGCGTACAGCGCCCACCCCTCGGCGTGCCCGGACCAGCCCGCCAGCGTGCGCTGGAACCGGCTCAGCTCGCCGGCGAGATAGCGGACCTGGGCGATCTGGAGGTGGTGCCCGGGGACGCCCTCGTGGAAGCAGATCGAGACCTCCCCCCAGAGCGGGAAGCGTGTCTTGCCCAGCGTCGGGTACCAGGTGCGACCGGGCCGACTGAAGTCCTCGGCGGGCCCCGTGTAGTACATCGCCGCCGCGCCGCCGGGCGGAGCGATCATCGCCTCGACCCGCTTCACCGGGTCGGGAATGTCGAAGTGCACACCATCGAGCTCGGCGATCGTCGTGTCGAGCAGGTTCTGCAGCCACTGCCGGAACTCGTCCACACCTTCGATCGCGCCGTCGGCGTCGGTCTCGAGGTGGTCGATGACGGCGTCGAGGCGCTCGCCGGGACGGATGCGCTCGGCCACCGCGCCCATGGCGCGCTCGATGCGGTGCAGCTCCTCCCACCCCCACTGGTACGCCTCGCCCAGATCGAGCTCCATCCCGTTGAACACGCGGGCGAGGCGCCCGTAGCGCTCGGCGCCCACGGCGTCGCGCTCGGAGGCGTGTGGCGCGTACTCGTCGGCGAAATAGCGGGCGAGCGACGCGTACGCCTCGGTCGCCCGCCCGGAACGCTCGACCAACGCGTCGCGCAACGCCGGGTTGTCGATACCGCTCTGGTCGAAGCGGTCGACGAAGGTGGTGAAGTACGGGCGCGTCTCGCCGTCGACCCCGCTCCACGTCTCGGCCTGGTGCATGCACTCGACCGCCTGCCGGCGCGCGGCGACGAGCCCCTGTCGCACGCCCTCCGTGAGGCTCTCCTCGTACGAGCTCAGCCCTTCGGGCACGAGCCCCATGCGCCCCGCGATCGCCTCCCAGTCCGCTTTGGTATCGGTCGACATCATGTCGAAGCACATGCGCACGGCCTGGACGGGGCTGGCGATGACGTTGAGCTCGCGCAGGTGCTCGCCGGTGTCGTAGAGCTCGATGCTCGTCTCGAGCGCCTCACGCAGCACGTCGGCCGCGACTCGATCGCGATCGCCCTCCGCATGTGCGGCCGACAACGCCCGCAGCGTCGCGCGATCGTGCTCGTTGCGTTCCTCGAAGCCGTGGGGGGAGAAGTCCGTCATCTCGTCGTCGTGGCCGGCGAGCCCCTCGAGCGTCGCCGACACGGGATCGAGGGCCGCGAAGCGATCGACGTAGCGGTCGGACAGGTCGTAGATCTCCGACATGCGCCGAACTGTCTACTCCATGCCGGCAGAGCGGGCGCCCGGCGGTACGGTCATCGCATGAGCGACGAGTCGACACGAAGGGAGACCGACAGCCTGGGCGCGATCGACGTCCCCGCCGACCGCTACTGGGGCGCCCAGACTCAACGATCACTGCATCACTTCTCCATCGGCGACGACCGTATGCCCAAGCCGGTGATCCGGGGGATGGCGATCCTCAAGAAGGCGGCAGCGCTGGTCAACCAGGAGCTCGGCAAGCTGCCGGCCGAGGACGCCAAGCTGATCGTGCAGGCCGCCGACGAGATCATCGACGGCCTGCACGACGACGAGTTCCCGCTCTATGTCTGGCAGACGGGCAGCGGCACCCAGACGAACATGAACGTCAACGAGGTGATCTCGAACCGGGCGATCGAGCTCGCGGGTGGTGCGCGGGGGACCAAGGACCCGATCCATCCGAACGACGACGTCAACATGTCGCAGTCGTCGAACGACACGTTTCCGACCGCGATGCACATCGCCGCCGCCGAGGAGGTCGTGCACCGGCTGATTCCTTCCGTCACCGCGCTGCGGGACGCACTTGCGATGAAAGCCGAGGAGTTCCGCGACATCGTCAAGACCGGGCGCACGCACCTCCAGGACGCGGTGCCGCTGACATTGGGCCAGGAGTTCAGCGGATACGTCGCCCAACTCGACGCCGACCAGGAGCGCATCCGGCTGGCGCTCCCCGGCCTCTACCAGCTCGCCATCGGTGGGACGGCGGTTGGGACCGGCCTCAACGCGCCCCCCGGGTTCGACGAGCAGTGCACGGCCAAGATCTCGCAGCTGACGGGGTTGCCATTCGTGCCGGCGCCGAACAAGTTCGCCGCCCTCGCCGCCCACGACGAGATCGTGTTCGCGAGCGGCGCGCTCAAGACGCTCGCCGCTTCGCTGATCAAGATCGCCAACGACATCCGCTGGCTGGCGTCCGGGCCGCGGTCAGGGCTGGGGGAGCTGATCCTGCCCGAGAACGAGCCGGGCTCGTCGATCATGCCCGGCAAGGTCAACCCCACGCAGAGCGAAGCGATGACGATGGTCGGTGCGCAGGTGATCGGCAACGACGCCGCCATCGCCTTCGCCGGATCGCAGGGCAATCTCGAGCTGAATGTGTTCAAGCCCGTGATGATCTTCAACTTCCTGCACTCGGTGACGCTGCTCACCGACGCGTGCCGGACGTTCCGTGAGTTCGCCGTCGAAGGAGTCGAGCCGAACGTCGAGCGGATCCAGCAGAACCTCGACAACTCGCTCATGCTGGTCACCGCGCTCACGCCGCACATCGGCTACGACAACGCCGCCGAGATCGCCAAGCACGCGCACAAGCATCGCAAGACGCTCCGGGAAGCCGCCGTCGAGCTGGGGCACCTGACCCACGACGAGTTCGAACGGCTGGTCCGGCCCGAGAAGATGGCCAAGCCGGACGGGACGTGACGGCCGGCGCCGACGGTGCGCAATACTGATCGCCCATCCCGACGAGGAGGACGCATGGCGATCCACGACGCAGAGGTCGAGGCGCTCGACGGCAGCCCGGCTGATCTCGCCGACTACAAGGGCAAGGCGCTGCTGATCGTGAACGTGGCGTCACAGTGTGGGCTCACTCCGCAGTACACGGGCCTCCAGGCCCTGCACGAGGAGTACGCCGACCACGGATTCGCCGTCCTCGGGTTCCCCTGCAACCAGTTCGGTGCCCAGGAGCCCGGCACCGCGGACGAGATTGCCGCGTTCTGCGAGACGAACTACGGCGTGACGTTTCCGATGTTCTCCAAGATCGAGGTGAACGGAGACGGCCGCCACGTGCTCTACGAGCAGCTCACCGTGCACGCCGACGACGACGGCGAGGCGGGCGACATCCAGTGGAACTTCGAGAAGTTCCTCGTGTCCGGCGACGGTGAGGTGGTACGGCGCTTCCGTCCGCTCACCGCTCCTGACGATCCCACCCTCGTCAACGCGGTCGAGGAGCAGCTCGAGGGGGAGGAGCGCGGCTAGGACCCGCGTTAACGGCGAAGCCAGAGTCCGAGCACGGGCTGGACGCTGCTGACGGGCGCACCGCGACGGTCGCCGTTCGGGAGGTCCGGGCCCTGCAGCCCCTGCAGTCTCGGCCGGGCGGCGAAGGCCCAGTCGACGTACCACGCCCACAGGTTGTACGCCTCCTTCGCGAACTGCCGGCCGATCTCCTCGTACGCGAGCCGGCGCTTTGCGGGATCGGGTTCGGACCGTCCGCGCTCGAGGCTCTGGTCGATGACGCGATCGTCGATCGAGCTGAAGTTCACCGGATTGCGGACCGTGGCGCCGGTGCCGGGATCGATGGCGGTGCTGTGCCACCACGCATACTGCGTGTCCGGATCGGTGCTCGGGAAATTCCGCCACAACATCGACTGGAACTCGCCTCGCACCGCAACGTCGATGTACTCGCTCTGATTCGTCGGTGGAGCGAGCTCGACCCTGATACCAACCTTGGCGAGCTGGTCCTTGATGGCACTCGCCAGCGCCTGCACCGGCGGATCGGGAGTCGAATCGAGAGCGAACCGAAGCTCCGCGGTCCCGAGTTCGCTCGTGCACTCGTTCAACAGCTGTTTGGCGTGCTCGGAGCTGTACGTGGGATATCCCGGGTTCCTCTGGTATCCGGTGGTCCTCGGCGCGAACGGTTGGGTCGCGATCCGTGTCCCGGCGTCGGTTCCCTCCTTCAGCGATTCGGTGTCGATCGCGTGAGCCAACGCGAGCCGGCAGGACCTGTGATCGAACGGTGCTCGAGCCGTGTTGAGCATGACGTGCTCGACTTCCGACCCGCGGCGGCTCACGACGAGATTCACGAGGCCTGATTCGGCGTCGTCGCGCAGTCCCGCAATCTGTTGCGCGTCCGCGACCTGGACGATGTCGAGGTCACCACCCTTGAGGCCATTCACGCGCTGGGAGGTGTCCGGTTGAGGTCGGAACGTGATCTGGTCCAGATAGGGCAGCGCGGCGCCGGACTTGTCCCGCTGCCAATAGCGGGGGTTCTTGGTCACGACGAGACTCTCGTTCGGAATCCAGCTCCTGAGCTCGAACGGGCCTGTCCCGATGAGGTTGTGGGCGCAGTCGACGTCGTTCAATTGGGCCGGGGCCGCAATGCCCAGTCGGCCCGTGCCCCACAAGGACGCCGGAAAGGCGATCCACGGGACCTTCGTGGTCACGAGCACGGTCAGGCGGTCCAGAACGCGTGCGTCGGTGATGTCGCCGAACGCGACGCTCCACAGAGGCCCGCGGCGGTAGGCGTCCAGGTTCTGGACGACGGCGGCGGCGTCGAGCGGTTCGCCGTCGTGAAAGACGATCCCATCTCGAAGGGTGATCGTCCATTGCGTGTCGTCCTTGTTGTGCTCGATCGACTGCGCGAGATACGGGACGAACTGTCCCTTCCCGTTCGGCACCGTCAGGGTGTCGTAGATCGCTTGCGCCACCTCGGTGCCGCCGGCGGCGAGCTGCGCTTCAGGAAGGCACCAGCCCCCGGTCGTCTCCGACTCCGTGCCGTAGCTGATCGACCCTCCCTCGACGGGTCGGCCTGGCGCGTGCAAAGGGGTGAGCGCGTCGGCCCCGTTCGGGGCACCGCAGTCGACGAGGAACACCGCCAGCGTGAGTCCCAGGGCGCCGATCCTCCGCGAGGTCGGCCACCACCGAGGACCGTCGATCACCCCACCCAAGGCGAGGCGCGAGCGTTTCGTCAGGTGCCGGCGCCGTCCGACGACGGCGTCGTCACCGGTGCCTCGTCGACCTCGAGCGGGAAATGGCACGCGACGTAGTGCCGCGGCTTGATCTCACGGATCTTCGGCTCCTCCTGCGCGCAACGCTCGGCCGCTCGCGGGCAGCGGGTGCGGAACCGGCAGCCGGAGGGCGGGTTGAGGGGTGAGGGGACCTCTCCGCCGACGCCGGGAAGCTCCTCCGGCTTGGTCTCCGGATCGGGCACCGGGATGGCGGACAGCAGCGCGGCGGTGTACGGGTGAGTCGGTGACCGGAACAGCTCGTCCGGCGAACCGATCTCGCACAACTTGCCGAGATACATCACGGCGACGATGTCGCTCACGTTCTTCACAACAGCGAGGTCGTGCGCGATGAAGATCATCGTGAGGCCGTAGCGCGACTTGAGCTGGTCGAGGAGGTTGATGATCTGGGCCTGCACCGAGACATCGAGAGCGGAGACCGGCTCGTCACAGATGATCAGCTTCGGCTCCATGGCAATCGCCCGGGCGATGGAGATGCGCTGGCACTGGCCGCCGGAGAACTCGTGCGGATGACGATCCAACGCCGCGTCGGCGTCGATACCGACCTCGTCGAGCAGGGAGCGGACCTTCCCGGCGCGGTTCGTCTTGTCGGCGGCCTTCCAGATGTCGAGTCCCTCGGAGACGATGTCCTTGACCTTCCGCCGGGGATTCAGCGACGAGATGGGGTCTTGGAAGATCATCTGCAACTGCGGCCGCGCCCGGCGCAAGGACGAGCCCCGGAGCGTCGTCAGGTCGGTTCCGTCGAACAACACATGACCTGACGTCGGCCGTGGGAGCTGCATCACCGCGCGACCCGTCGTGGTCTTTCCGCACCCCGACTCGCCGACGAGCCCGAGCGTCTCGCCTCGCTTGATGTCGAGACTGACATCAGTGACTGCGTGAACCCTCCCACCCCCTCGCGTCGGGAACTCCACGACGAGGTTCTCGAGACGGAGGAGCGTCTCGTCCCGCGGGCGCAGGTGCGCCGTGCCGCTACCTGCCATCAGCTGACGCCGTCGGCGGACACGGTCTCGGCGCCGAGTCGGGCTTCGACCGCCGTCAGCCCCGCCTGCTTGTTGCTCTCGAAGGCGGCGCGGCCTTCGGGCGTGCCGACGGGGAACCAGCACGCGAACTCGTGCTTGCCGTCGGCGTCCGGGATCAGCGGTGGCTCCTCGACGCGGCACTTGTCCTGCACGTACGCGCATCGCGGACTGAACTTGCAACCCTTCGGCGGGTTGATGAGGTTGGGCGGCCGGCCGGGGATCGTCGCGAGGCGTGTGTGCGACTTGTCGCCGAGTTTGGGGATCGAGGCCATCAGCGCTTCGGTGTAGGGCATGCGCGGCTTCGAGAACAACACCTTCGTCGGGGCCCTCTCGACGACCCTTCCCGCGTACATCACCGCGATGTCGTCCGTGCGCCCCGCGACGACGCCGAGGTCGTGGGTGACGAGCATCATGGCCATGTATCGGTCGCGCTGCTGCGTCTGGAGCAGGTCGAGGATCTGCGCCTGCACCGTGACGTCGAGCGCAGTCGTCGGCTCGTCGGCGAACAGGAGCTTCGGTCCACAGGCGATCGCGATCGCGATCATCACGCGCTGCCGCATACCGCCAGACAGCTCGTGCGGGTACTGCTTGAGACGTCGGTCGGGCTCGGGGATGCCGACCGACTGTAGGAGCGCCACGGCGAGCTCACGCGCGTATCCGCTCGAGATGTCGAAGTGGTAGAGAAGCGGCTCGGTGATCTGATGCCCGATGCTCATGACCGGGTTCAGCGACGTCATCGGGTCCTGGAACACCATCGCCATCTGCGTTCCCCAGAGGGGTCGCATCTGATCAGGGCCCCAGTTGCCGATCTCCTGGCCCTCGAGCTTCACGCTGCCGGACCGGATCACGTTGTGCTTCGGCAGTAGTCCCATGATCGAACGAGAGAGCACCGTCTTGCCGCAGCCGGATTCCCCTACGATCCCGAGCGTCCGGCCCCGATCCAGCGAGAGCGTCACGCCGTCGACGGCTCGGACGGACCCTCTGTCCGTCTCGAAATATGTCCGGAGGTCCCCGACTTCGAGTAGTGGGGCGTCGGGCGGCGCGGACGGGAAGCGATCGGCGCTGTCGAGTGCCTGACGATTCCGGCGGCGGAACCGCATCAGATTCGTGCTTCTTGCACGTCGAACCGCGCCCGGATCGCGTCACCGAGATGGTTCAGAGACAGGACCGTGAGGAAGATCGCGATCGAGGCCTCGATGACGATGTGCGCCGCCTGTGACAGGCTGCCCTGACCTCCGACGATGACGTTGCCCCAGGACGGCGTCGACGCCGCGTTCACACCCGCCCCCAGGATCGCGAGTGCGCCCTCGGCGACGATCGCGACCGCGATGCCGAGCACTGCGATCGAGAACATCGCCGGGAGCACGTTCGGCAACAGCTCCCGCACCATGATCCTGAAATGCGAAGCGCCCTGTGCTCGCGCCGCCAGCACGAACTCGCGCTCGGACCACGACAGCGCGCTCGCCCGGGTGATACGACCCAGGATCGGCACCGAGACGATCGCCAGGGCGATCGTGACGTTCCAGATGTGGCTCCCGGTGTTCGTCGTGACAGACGCGCTGCTGGCGGCGACGATGGCGAGGGCGAGGATCACAGCCGGGATGGCGAGCATGATGTCGAACAGACCGCCGAGCAGCTCGCCCACCGGACCCTTGAAGTAGCCAGCTACCAGACCGAGCGTGCCCCCGACCACGAAGCCGATCGCGATCGATCCGAAGCCGATGAAGAGCGAGGGCCGAGCGCCCCACACCAGGAGCGACAACATGTCGTGACCGCCCTGATCGAGGCCCAGGATGTGACCCCATTGCGGCCCTTGGAGCTTCAGCGCCGGGTCCGACCAAGTGATGGGATCCTTCAGGGGAAGGATCGGCGCGAGCAACGCGATCGCGATCACGAACACGAGCCAGCCCAGAGCCAACCAAGCGCCAATTCCAAACGGCTTCTTACGTCGCGCGGCGGCCTGCGCGGCCGGGACGGAGACCACGGCCGCGATCTCCTGGGTCGCGGCATCGACTGGGAGCCCTTCGTACTCCTCCTCGGTAGCGAGGTCTTGCGCGGCGCTATGCAGCGGCTCGGGCATGGCGAATCCTCGGGTCGAGGATCGAGTACAGGATGTCGACGGCGAAGTTGATCAACACATAGAAAATCGCGATCACTGCAACATAGCTTTGCACGGCGACGTACTGCTTCGATCCGATGGCCTGGAACAGCGCGAACCCCATACCTGGCAGCTTGAAAACCACCTCGACGACGACGGCGCCGCCGATGAGGGCGCCGACGTTCAAGCCCGCGACGGTCAGCAACGTGAGGCTCGACGGTCGAAGGGCATGGCGGAAGAGGATGCGCCGATTCGGGATGCCCTTCGCCTGCGCGGTGGTGATGAAATCCTCCCGCAGCGTGGCGATCACGTCGGATCTCAGTAATCGCATGTACACCGCGACCTGGGCGGCGGCAAGACTGATCACCGGCAGGACCATGTACCGCCAATCCGTGATCGGCGAGATCTGATTACCTCCTGCCGAGACGGGCAAGAGCCCCCAATTCACGGCCACCCAGATCGCAAGGAGAAAGGCGAGGACGTAGCTCGGCAGGGCGAGGAACCCGAAGGCCACTGCGTTCGAGGCGCCGTCGAACTTCGTGCCGGCGCGGTAGGCGGTGAGGACGCCGAGCGGGATCGCGATCGCGAGCGCGAGCACTTGCGCGTACAGGATGAGCACCAGCGAGAACGGCAGCGCCTTCCAGAGTTGCTGGCTGACTGGCTGCCCGGCGGTCGGGCTCAAGCCGTAATACCGGCCGAAGTTGCCGGTGAAGAAGTTGATCAGCCAGTGCCAGTACTGCACGAAGAACGGGTCGTTCAGATGAAGGTCCTGGTGCAGCTTCGCCTTGAGCTGCCCGCTCGGGTCGTAGTTGATGATGTAGTCGACCGGGTCGCCCGGCACGAGCTTGATCAGCGTGAACGAGAAGAACGTGACCGCGATGATGACGATGACCAGTCGCAACAGCTTCGTGGCGAACGTGCGCACGTAGGCCCCTCGTCAGCTCTGTCGTGATCCAACCGGCACGCCTCGGCTCGTCGCGGCGCTCCTCCCCGCGACGAGCCGAGCTGCAGGACCTTGCTCTTCTCTCGAGCTTCTCACCCCTTCCAGAGCCCGAGCATCTGGTGGTACCCGGCGAGCACTGGGGTCGGCTTGTCGGATCCGGTATTGCCGTTCGAGTCCGGCAGGTTCGGGCCGAGGACGCCATGAACGTTCGTCTTCGTGGCGATGAACCACGGCGTGTACCAGCCCCAGAAGTCCGAGACGTTCGACGTCAGGGTCTTGTTGAAGTCCGAGTACAGCTGCGCGCGCTTGGCCTGGTCCGGCTCAGCCCGGGCCTGGTCGAGCGCCTGGTTCGCCTGCGGGTTGTTGAAGAAGTTGAAGTTCACGGGATTCCGCGCGCCCTGGCTGTTGGGTTGGGTCGTGCCGTAGAACCACACGTACATGGTGTCGCCGACCAACCCCGGGTAGTTGCGCCACCCGAAGGTGTCGACGTTGCCGCCGATCGCCTGGTTGATGACCGTTGGCTGGTCGGTGGGCTGCGGCAGGTTCACGGTGATCCCGACTTTTGCGAGCTCCGACTTCAGGAAGCGGGCCGTGTCGATCGCGAGCTGGTCGGTCGTGGACTGGTACGAGAACTCGAACGTGCCTCCATGGGCTGCCTTGTACTGGTCGACGAGCTTCTTGGCGTCCTTCGGGTTGAACTTCGGATATCCGGCGTTCGCCATATAGCCCTCGACCTTGGAGTCGAAGACTCCGTTCGCCAGCCTGGCCTTGCCGTCGTTGACGAGCTCGTTCAGCTTGTTCCGGTCGATGCCCTCGGCGATCGCCTTGCGCGCGTTCGGGTCGTCGAAGGGCGGCCTCGTGAGGTTCGGGAGCGTGTGGGTGACCTCCATGCGCCCGTTCGGCTGCTTCGTGATCGTCGCTTGGCTACCGAGACCCTGGTACTGGGTGAGATCACGGCCCACGGAGTCGTGAGTGATGTCGAGCGCGCTGCCCTGGAATTGCGTGAACCGCTGCGAGCCGTCCGGCACCGGGACGAACTTGATCTCGTCGAGATACGGGAAGCCCTTCCGCCAGTAATTCGGGTTCTTCACCACGTCGACGTTCCCGGTGACGGGGTCGAAGTTCTGCAGCTTGAACGGACCGGTACCGATCATGTTGGTCTGGCAGTTCGGGCTGTTCAGCTGAGCCGGAGCCACGATGCCGAGGCGGCCGGTGGACCAGAGGTACTGGTCGAATTCGACCCAAGCGCTCTTCATGTTCACTTGCACCGTCATCGGATCGACCACATTGACCGAATCCACGTTCGTCATGACGAAGCCGAACAGCGGCGCACTCACCGCGCTGCTCTTGCCGGCGTAGGCGTCGAGGTTCTGCTTGACGGCGTTCGCGTCAAGCGCCTCGCCGTTGTGGAACTGGATGCCCGGCCGCAGCTTGATGGTCCACGACATGTAGTCGGGACTGGGGTTCACAGACTCGGCGAGGTACGGAACGTACTTGCCGTCCTTGTCCGGCACGGTCAGGGTGTCGTACACCGCCGTGGTGACGGCGATCCCCGAGATCGCCAGCTGGGCGTTCGGCAGGCAGAAGTTCGTGGTCGGCGCCTCGAGGCCGTAGGTGATCGACCCGCCCGTCTTCGGCTTCCCACCGTTCTGCGACGGCGCGGTAGCACTCGCCGTGCCGACCGCGCCCAAGGCGGCGCCCATTGCGACCACCGCTCCCAGCGCCACTCCACGAACCCACCGCTTGCGCGTCACATATCGGTCCGAATCGCGCACTCTCGCCCCCCAAATCCGTCGAGGCCTCTGCGCCCGCCCGGTCCCCGCAGAAGCCCCGGTCGCTTGACCGGTCAGTCTGGTGTGACGGCCGCCACTCTAGGGGCACTCGCGCCGATGTCAACCGCGGCAGGCGCCCTGACGTGGGGATTCGCCGTCTCGGTGAGGTCCGGCAAGTACCGTGCCGGGCAGCGACGGCGGCGTTGCCGACCGTCGCTGCAGAGCCGGAGCTTGCGACGGCGGTGGAGGGGAACGATGCGGTGGCTCCGGGTGACGGGCACGTGCGCGATCCCGCTGGACGAGCTCGAATGGCGCTTCTCGGGTCCCGGAGGGCCGGGCGGGCAGCACGCCAACACCTCCAACACGCGAGTCGAGGTGCGCCTCGACGTCGCCCGGTCGCCGTCACTTTCGGAATCGCAGCGCGCCCGCCTGATGGAGCGCCTCGGACCCGTGGTTCGAATCGTCGCCGCCGATACGCGCTCGCAGGCCCGCAACCGGGAGCTGGCACTGTCCCGCCTGCGCGAGCGGCTCGCCGACGGCCTCCGAACGCCCCGGGCCCGCCGGGCGACGAGGCCGACGGCGGCCGGCCGCGGCCGCCGGCTCGAAGCCAAGCGGCGGCGTAGCGACCTCAAGCGCCAGCGGACGCGTCCCGGCCTCGAGGACTGAGCGCGCCGATGGACGTCGTGGTCAAGGTCGCGTGGTTCGCCGCCGGAGTCGGACTGGTGGGAGTCGTACTCGACGCCGCCGTACGGTCGCTGGTGCTGCCGCGCGGGTCGGTCGTCACGCTCACCCGGATCATCTGGCTGAGCACTCGGCGCGTGTTCAACGTCTTGGCCGGGCTGAGCAAGACGTACGAAGGTCGGGACCGGGTCATGGCGCTGTACGCGCCACTCACGCTGCTCGTGCAACCGGCGGTCTGGCTGGCGATCGTGCTCACCGGCTTCATGATGATGTTCCACGCGCTCGGTGTCTCGAGCTGGCACTCGGCGTTCAGTGAGAGCGGCTCGTCCTTGTTGACGCTTGGCTTCGTGCATCCGCGCGACCTGCCCACAACCTTCCTGGCGTTCGCGGCAGCCGGGATCGGTCTCGGTGTCCTCGCGCTGTTCATCGCGTACCTGCCCAACATCTACAACGTCTTCTCGAGGCGGGAGCTCCTCGTCGCCCAGCTGTCGGCGCGGGCAGGGACCCCGCCGTCGGCGTTCGATTTCCTCATCCGGGTGAGCGTCATCGACGAGCTGGAAGAGCTCGACCCGGTGTGGAGGCAATGGCAGGACTGGTTCGCCGAGATCGAGGAGACGCATACCTCGCAGGCGTCGCTCATCTTCTTCCGCTCCCCGCACAGCGACCGGTCGTGGATCACCGCCGCCGGTGTCCTGCTCGACTCTGCCTCGCTCGCCAACTCGACCATCGACATCCACTGGTCGCCCTACGCCGCGTTGTGTGTGCGCGCGGGCTACTCGGCGCTCAGGACGATCGCGGATTTCCTCGGGATCTCCTACAACGCCGACCCGCAGCAGACCGACCCGACGAGCATCGCCCGAGAGGAGTTCGACGACGCCTGCCGGAGGCTGTCCGAAGCCGGGGTCCCCTTGAAATCCGATCTCGACCAGGCGTGGATCGACTTCAACGGATGGCGCGTCAACTACGACGCGGTGCTGGTGGGCATCGCGGGATTGACGATGGCGCCGTATGCGTTCTGGGTGTCCGACCGCTCCCTCAGCCGCTTGCGGCTACCGCCCATCTCGCCCCGGCGTCGCCGCCGAGCGTGAGGTCGACTCGATGGGGTCGGCGGGCACGTCGGGTCGGCGCGCCCTGTGCGCAGTGTGAAGCCAGGCGAGGAATCGGTCCACGCCCTTCACGACGTTCTCGGTGCGCACCGAGTGGAACATTTCGAAGGCGTGCGACGCGCCGGGAATCTCGGCGTACAGCACCGGCTGGCGCGAAACGTCGCGCAGCGCAGATATGAACCGGCGCGCCTGCTCCACCGGCACGAGGTTGTCGCTCTTCCCATGGATGACGAAGAACGGGGGTGCGTGCGCTCCGACGTGCGCGATCGGTGAGTACCGAAGGAACCGCTCCGGGTCCTCTTCGACCGTTGCGCCTGCGACCCGGCGCGCGAACCAGTGGCCGAGCCGCTCTCCACGAGGGCCGGCGCGGTCGCGGGGGTCGAACACCTCGGCGAGGTCGTAGACGCCGTAGAACGGCACGCACGCGGTCACCGAAGTGTCGGCGCCTTCGAAGCCGGGCTGGAGCTCGGGGTCGTTGGGTGTGAGCGCGAGCAGCGCCGCGAGATGGCCGCCCGCGGAGCCACCGGTCACGACGACGAAGTCGGGATCGCCGCCGTACTCGGCGATGTGCTCACGGATCCACCGGAGCGCGAGCTTGCAGTCGACGAGGTGCTCCGGAAACGACGCCTGCGGGCTGAGGCGGTAGTTGGCCGCGACACAGACCCACCCTTCTGCGGCGAGGTGCAGCATGAGCGGAAGGGCTTGCTGGCCCTTGTCGCCCACCATCCAGGCGCCGCCGTGCAGCTGGAGCAGGACCGGCGCGCGGTGGGCACCGCTCTTCGGCCGCCACACGTCGAGGAGGTGGCGCCGGCCCGCGCCCGGGGCGTACTGGATGTTCTTGACCCGCTCGACGTGACGGTCGCGCAGGTAGAAGGGCATGAGCAGGCTGCGGCGCGAAGTCCGACGGGCCAGACGCTGGGCGAGCCCGGGCGCGATCTCCGAGCGGTAGTCCGGCCCGAGCCCTTCGCGCAGCGCTTCTTCCATCGCACGCGCGGATCGACCCGACACGAGTTGCAGTCCCAGCAGACCCGCCCACGAGGCGAGCGTGATGACGAGTCCGGCCACACCCGCCCACGACTCGAGCGCGCCCAGCCACAGGAACACCACCGTCGCGGCGACCTGCCAGACGATGTGGAAGACGGCGAGCTCACCCGTGAACCAGCCCGCGAAGAAGCTCAGCGTCAGGAGCTGCCAGCGCCGCGAGGGCCGGTAGGCGTTGTAGGTGAACCACGCGCCGAGGAGACTGACCGCGAGGTACGCCCAACCCACCCGTCCATTGTGCCGCGCGCCGAGCGTCGGCCGGTCCTTGAGCATGTGACACGTGGCTCGTACGCTGCCGCGCACGAAACTGCGATCCGAATGCCGATGCAGCGTCTGACCGGGCTCGACGCCGCCTTTCTCGCCCTCGAAACGCCCTCGACGCACATGCACGTCATGGCGACGCTGGTGCTCGACCCGTCCGACGTCGAAGGTGGCTTCACGGTCGAGTCGATGCGGAAGCTCATCGCCGACCGGCTCCCGCGTCTGGAGCCGTTCCGACGGCGGGTCGTCGCGGTGCCCTTCGGCGTCGACCGCCCGGTCTGGGTCGAGGACCCCGACTTCGATCTCGACTACCACGTCCGGCGGGCCGCGTTGCCGGCCCCCGGCGGCCTCGACGAGCTCGCCGAGCTGACGGCCGAGATCGCCGGGCGTCAGCTCGATCGCCGTCGCCCGCTCTGGGAACTATGGGTGGTCGAGGGCCTCGAGCACGGTCACGTCGCCGTCATCGCCAAGATGCACCACGCCGCGATCGACGGCGTGCTCGGCGTCGAGCTGATGACCGAGATCTTCGACCTCGAGCCGCGTCCGGCGCCAACGCCCCCACCCGACCTCGAGCCGGCGCGGGAGCAGCTCCCCTCGGACTTCGGTCTCCTCCTAGGGGCCGTGGCCTCGATCGCCCGCCAGCCGCTCAGGGTGTTCCGCGCCGCTCGGAACCTCACGCGCTCCGCGATGCGGGTCGCGCAGCGTCTCCGATCCGAACCTGTGTCCGCCGGCGTGCCGTTGACCGCGCCGTCGACGCCCCTCAACGGCGTGCTCACACCGCACCGGCGGGTCGCGTTCACATCGGTTCCGCTCGCCGAGGTCAAAGAGGTCAAGCAGGCGTTCGGGGTCACCGTGAACGACGTCGTCCTCGCCGTCTGCGCGGGCGCGCTCCGCCGGTACCTCGACCGGCGCGGGAAGGTCCCGGACAAGGCGCTCCTCGCCGCCATCCCGGCGTCGGTCCGCACGCAGGACGAGCAGGGCGTGATGGGCAACCGGGTGTCGGCGATGTTCGCGACCCTTGCCACCCAGCTCGACGATCCGGTCGACCGCCTGTTCGCCGCTCGAGAGGTCATGAGCGGAGCCAAGCTCGTCCACGAGGACATCGGCGGCAACACGCTGCACGAATGGGCCGAGACGGCGGCGCCGGTGCTCTTCTCACGCGGGATGCAGCTGTACGAGCGGCTGCTCGAGGGCCGGCACCCGCCGATCATCAACCTCATCGTCTCGAACGTCCCCGGGCCGACGTTCCCGCTCTACTGCGCTGGCGCGCGGCTCGTGAGCCTGTTCCCGCTCGGCCCGCTGCTGGCCGGGACCGGGCTCAACATCACGGTGTTGAGCTACCTCGACGCGGTCGGCTTCGGGCTCATCGGGTGCCGCGAGATCGTTCCCGACATCGGTGCGATCGCCGCGGCCGTTCCCGACGCGCTCGCCGAGCTCCTCAAGGCCGCGCACGACCGCTGACGGTCAGGACAGCGGCGCGAACAGGTCCGTGTCGCGCGCTCCGTCGGGCGCCCCACGACGGATGAACGACTCGAACCCGAACCCCTCACGGAACACGTCCGGCGGGAGCTTCAGGAAGAAGTGCGACTCGGCGATCTGACTCGCGTGCGCGACCATCGCCTCACGCTTGCGGTCGACGTAGTCACGCACGTCGACCACGGTGGTGATGATCGACTCGGGCGACCCGAAGGTCGTGTCGTCGGGGTCGGGGAGATCGTCCGGGTCCAGCCCGCCGGGCAGCTCGGCGTTCCCGCCGGCGATCGCCTGCTCGAGCAACCGCCGGATGTGATCGCGGTTGATCGTCGACTCGTACACCAACGGCGTCCGGGCCAGCTCCGCCGCGCGGACGCCGACACGGTGCACCTGGATGTGATCCGGGTGTCCGTAGCCGCCGTGGTCGTCGTACACGGTGAGCACCTCCGCCTCTTCCTCGTCGAGGACCTTGGCGAGTCTCTCGGCCGCCTCGTCGACATCGGCGGTCCAGAACGAGCCGTTGGCGTCGTTCTCGGGCGTGCCCATCATCCCGGAATCGACGTACCCGAGGAACTCGACGCGTGACACACCGAGGATCTCGGCGGCGCGCCGGGTCTCCTGCACCCGGCGTTCCGACATGGTCTCGCCCGGCTCGAGCATCTCGTGGCCGAACCCGGCGTGCTCACCCCTGGTGGCGACGACGAGGACGACGCGATGGCCCTCCGCGGCCGCCTTCGCCATGACGCCGGCGGTGGCGATGGCCTCGTCGTCCGGGTGGGCATGGAACGTCACGAGCGTGTGTGGCACGGCAGAATCCTCGCGCGGCGCCCGCCCCCGCCGGGACAGCCGGTGGTCGTCCGCGTAACCTGACGTTAGAGTTAGGAAACTTTCGATTCGCCTTGGTGTTCTGGGGGGTTACCGATGCGTGGTCGTCGTTGGGTGGCAGGGTTCGCGAGTGTCGTCATCGCGGCTGGGTTGGTAGCTGCGGTGGTGCCGACAGCGGCTGGGGCCGACGCGCCCAGCCAGCAGTTCCCGCCTGTGGATCAGCCGGGCGTCAGCCAGAACGAGATCCACGTCGGCGGCGTCGTCTCGAAGACGAACCCGCTCGGCGGCGATTATGCAGCCACCTTCAACGGCGTCAAGGCCTACTTCAACATGGTCAATGCATCGAAAGACAAGGGCATCTATGGGCGCAAGCTCAAGCTGACCTCTGAGCGCGACGACCAGGTCAGCAGCAACCTGCAAGAGGTACAGGCACTCCTTTCGAATGACAACGTCTTCGCGGTCCTGCCCGTATCGACGCTGCTATTCACGGGGGCCCAGACGCTGGGCCAGAGCGGCGTCCCGACGTTCGGGTGGAACATCAACGCCGAGTGGGGCTCGGAGCAGGCTCCCGGTGCACCGAACATGTTCGGCGAGAGGGGCTCCTTCACGTGCTTTACCTGCCCGGGATCCCTCGTACCTCTTATGGCGAAGTCCTTGCATAAGACGAAGATCGGCGTGCTCGCCTATCAGATCGCGTCATCTTCGGACTGCGCGAAAGGTCTCCAGGCTTCGTTCGACAAGTACCCGGGAGCGAGGATCGAGTTCCTCGACACAAGTCTCGCGTTCGGCGTGACCGATCTCAGCAGCGACGTCTCGCAGATGAAGGACAAGGGCGTCGACTTCGTCACGACTTGTATGGACAACAACGGGACGCTCACTTTGGCGAAGGAGATGAAGAAGCAGGGGCTCAATGCCATCCAGTACCTGCCCGACGCGTACAACCAGAAGTTCGTCTCCGAAAACGCCCCCTTCTTCCAGGGTTCGTATGCCCTGACGTTCTTCACCCCGTTCGAGGTCAAGGACAAGCCAACGGGCTTGAAGAACTTCCAGAAGTGGATGAAGAAGGGTGGCTTCGAGCAGAACCAGGACGCCATGGCCGGCTGGCTCAACGCCGACCTGTTCTACCAGGGCCTCAAGGCCGCGGGGCCGGACTTCACTCGCCAGAAGGTCGTCGATGCCATCAACAAGATGACCGACTACACGGCAGGAGGGTTGCTTGGTGGCGTCGACTGGACGACGGGACACACCCAAGACTCGGTGAACGGCTGCGTGGTGTTGTCGAAAATAGAGAACGGCAAGTTCGTGCCCTCCTTCGGCCAGCCCGGCAAGCCGTTCGCGTGCTATCCGAACCGACCCGACCAGCTGCCGGCCAAGTTCGTCCCCGCTTCGGGGGTGGCACAATTCAGCGGACAATGACGGTTTGAGTCGCGCCAACGGGAGACCGCCCGCGTGAGCGACCTCCTCAACTACATCATCCTCGGGATCCCGTTCGGCTGCGTCTTCGCACTGGTCGCCGTCGGGCTCGTCCTGACGTACAAGACGTCGGGCGTGTTCAACCTGGCGTTCGGCGCGCAGGCGTTCGTCTCGGCGGCGGTCTTCTACAACACCGTCACCAACCACGACTGGCCGCTCCTCCCCGCGTTCATCGTGTCGGTGCTGATCGTGGCCCCGCTCGTCGGCCTGATCCTCGACCGCGCCCTGTACCGGTACCTCCGGACGGCGCCCGCCATCGCCAAGCTGGTGACTTCGATCGGCCTGCTGATCGCGATCCCGGAGATCGTGAAGCTTCTGCCCGATTTCGACTTCCTGCAGAGCTCGGTGTTCAACCCGCCGACGATCTGGCCCAATCCCTTCGCGTATTACCACTTCGGCGACTACGTGCTCGACGGGAACCAGGTCGCCACGCTGATCTCGACCGGCGCCGCCGTTCTGCTCCTGAGCGTGCTGTTCCGCTACACGACGATCGGTCTGCAGATGCGCGCCGTGGTCGAGAGCCCGCGCATGACCGAGCTGGCGGGGATCAACGCCGACCGCGTCAGCGCCTTCTCATGGATGCTGTCGAGCACCTTCGCGGGGCTGGCCGGCGTGCTGCTGGCGCCGCTATTCGCCCAACTGGCGGCACCGAACTTCACGATCCTCCTGATCGCGGCGATCGCGGCGGCGGCGTTCGGTCGCCTGACGAGCATCCCGCTCGCGTTCGTGGGCGGGATCCTCCTCGGGGTCGCCCAGGGCATCCTCGGCGGCTACCTGCCCGCCGACAGCATCCTGGCCAACGGGCTGCGCCCGTCGCTCCCGTTCGTGGTGCTGTTCCTCCTGCTGTTGTTCTGGCCCGGCCTACGGCAACGGCGCGAGATCGTCGATCCGCTCTCCGGGGTCGACCCGCCGCCGCCTGGGCTCTCGGCGGAGCAGCGCATGCGCCTCCTCACGTACACCACCTGGGGACTCGGCATCGTGGTGATCGCGGTCGGCCTGTACGTCGCGCTGTTCGTGGTGAGCAGCTTCTGGCTCTTGATCATCACGAAGGCCGTGATCTTCTCGTTGATCTTCCTGTCGATCACGGTGATCACCGGCATGGCGGGCCAGATCTCGCTGTGCCAGGCGTCGTTTGCCGCCGTCGGCTCGTTCGGCACGGCGCAGCTTGCTCAGCGCTTCGACCTGCCCGTGCTCCTGACGATGGTGATCGGCGCCGCGATGGCCGCGATCGTCGGTGCGCTCCTCGCCGTCCCCGCGTTGCGCTTGGGTGGCATCTTCCTCGCCCTCGCGACGCTGGCCTTCGCCCTGATGTTCGAGAGCATCTTCGTACCTCTCGACTGGGTGAGCGGGGGCGTGCTGCCGACGAAGGTGCCCCGCCCGACGTTTCTCGAGAGCGACCGGACGTTCCTCCTGTTCGCGCTGGCGTTACTCACCGTGGTCGCGATCGGCGTGATCCTCATACGAAAGGGAACGACTGGCAGATATCTCGATGCGCTGCGCGGCAGTGAGACGGCGGCCACCGCGATCGGCATCAACCCGGCCCGGGCGCGCGTCGTCGCCTTCGCCCTCTCGGCCGGGATCGCCGGGCTGGGCGGCGGGCTCCTGGCCATCCAGGAGAACCAGGCCAACTACAGCGCGAACTTCCAGGTCCTCCTCGGGCTGCTTTGGCTTGTCATCGTCGTCACCATTGGCGCGCGTACCGTCGAGGGCGCGGTGCAGGCCGGGCTGGCGATCGCGTTCGTGCCCGAGATCCTCAAGACGCTCGGGCTCTCGCCCTCCTACCAGTTCATCCTGTTCGGGCTGGGCGCGGTCACGTATGCCAAGCACCCGGAGGGCATCCTCGAATTCAACAAGCGCAAGTCGCTTGAGACGGTGCAGCGCTGGCTCACCCGTGGAAAGGAGCCGCCCGGCGCCGAGGGCGGCGAGGTCGTGCCGGCGCGGCCCGAACCGGCGACCATCGCCGCCGCGAACCCCGGAGGGAACCGGTGAGCCTGCTCGAGTCCACCGAGGTCTGTAAGCGGTTCTCGGGCATCACCGCGCTCGACGCCGTGTCGGTCACGGTCGAGCCGGGGGAGCCCGTCGCCCTGATCGGGCCGAACGGCGCCGGCAAGACGACCTTCTTCAACTGCCTCCTCGGGATCCTGCGCGCCGACCGGGGCCGGGTCACGTTCAACGGGCGCGACATCACGCGCCTGCCCGTATACAAGCGGGCCCGGCTGGGCTTCGGTCGCACGTTCCAGCGCGTCGAGCTGTTCACCGGGATGACCGTGCGCGACCACCTGCTCGTCGCCGAGCGGTCGCGGCTCGGCACCGGGCGGCTGTGGAAGGACATCCTGAACCTCGCCGGCCCGAGTGCCGAGGAGCGCCAACGAGCGAACCACACTCTCGACCTGCTCGGGTTGCTCAACGTCGCCGACGAGCCGATCGAGTCGTTGAGCCTGGGGCGGGCTCGACTGGTCGAGCTGGGGCGCGCCCTGATGACCGAGCCGCTGTTGCTGCTGCTGGACGAGCCGTCGTCCGGGCTCGATCAGAGCGAGACGATGGAGCTCGTCGGCACGCTGCAGACCGTGCAGCGTGAGCGAGGTACCGCCATCCTCCTCGTCGAGCACGACGTCGAGATGGTGCAGGCGTTCGCGTCCCGTCTATACGTGCTCGACTTCGGGGTCATCATCGCCTCGGGTCCCACCGGCGAGGTGATGGACGACGAGGCGGTCCGCAAGGCGTACCTCGGGGAGCTCGTGTGAGTGCCGCCGCGCCGTCGGGTGACACGACGCCGCTGCTCGAGCTGCGCAACGTCCAGGCGGGCTACGGCCCGTTCCGGGCATTGTTCGGCGTCTCTCTCACCGTGCGGGAAGGATCGGTGCTCGCGCTACTCGGATCGAACGGCGCTGGCAAGACCACGGTGGCTCGCGTGTGCTCGGGCCTCATCAGGCCGACGGCGGGCAAGTTCCTGTTCGACGGCCAGGACGTCAGCAAGGAGCGCGCTTATCGCCTGGCGCGCAAGGGGATCGCCCAGGCGCCCGAGGGGCGTTCGGTGTTCGCGTCGTTGACGGTGGACGAGAATCTCCTGCTCACCCTGCGGCGCCAACTCGGCCGCTCGCGGGCGTCGGCGGGCCTGGCGCACGCGTACGAGATGTTTCCGCAGCTCGGGAAGCGCCGCCGTCAGATCGCGGGCACGCTGTCTGGGGGCGAGCAGCGCATGCTCGCCCTGGCGCGCGTGCTCGCGAAGCCGCCTCGTCTGTTGGTGTGCGACGAGCTCTCGCTCGGATTGGCGCCCATCATCGTCGACGAGGTGTACCGAACTCTCGGGACGATCCGCGACGCGGGCACGACGCTCTTGATCGTGGAGCAGCACGTCGCGCACGCCCTGGCTCTCGCCGAT
Source organism: Acidimicrobiia bacterium (assembly GCA_035316025.1). GTDB lineage: Bacteria > Actinomycetota > Acidimicrobiia > IMCC26256 > JACDBD01 > JALZAA01. Next base: position 3,716 of record DATFXL010000122.1, on the reverse strand, counting down.
GACGTCGCCGTGCTCGTGAAGGGACGGGTCACCTACGGCGGGCCCGTGGGCGAGATGGGCGACCTCAGCGAATGGCTCCTGCCGTCGGGAGAATCGCGCGCGCCGTCCCCGAACGGTCAGTAGCTGCCGGGACTGCCCCCGAACAGACCGGCGTGGGTGACGGCCGCCAGCGTGTCGAGCATCTCGTGCCGGCTCACGTCCACCTGGCGGGACAGCACGTAGTAGTTGAAGCGCTCGATCATCGCGACCACCGCCAGCGCCGCGATCTGCGGGTTCACGTCGGGCGACGAGGAGCGGCGGATCCGCCCGGTCAGCACGCGTGAGAACTCGGTCAGCACGTCCGTCCCGAGCCGGCCGAACTCGCTGGCGCCGATCTCGGCTTCGGTCCAGGCGCGGATGACCGGGCCGTATCGCTCGTACACCTCGACGAACCGGGCGAGCCAGGCGCGTAGCTGTTCGCGTCCCTCGGGGCCGGGATCGATCGGCGGCAGCGAGTCGGCGAGGGAGATCATCTCGTCGGCGACCTCGTGGGCCAGCGCCCGGAACAGCTGCTCCTTGTTCGAGAAGTACAGGTAGAAGGTGCCGTGCGAGGTCTTGGCGAGCTTGACGATGTCGTCGACGCGTGCGGCGTGGAACCCGCGCTGGGCGAAGATCTCGACCCCGGCGTCGAGGAGCTTGCGCATCGTGCGCCGGCCTCGGGCCCGTAGCTCACGGCCCTGGACGGGCGTGCCCATCGCCGCCGCGTGGCTCGCCCCGTCGCCGGCGGCGGCGCGCCGCCCGGACTTCGTGGCCCGGCGCGTCGCGGCCGGACGGGTTCGGCTCACGTTCCGCGACCTGGGCATTCGTCTCAGGCTAGGCGTACCCGACACGCATGTCACCTTTCGCGACAGTGCCGGGTACGCTCCGGAAGCCCCCTGATCAGGAGGAACGCACGTGTCGAGCTCCGTGACCGCGCCCACGTTCGAGGATCTGTCGGTCGGCGACGAAGCGCCGCCGCTCGTCGTGGAGGACATCTCGCGCACGCACTTCGTGCGCTACGCGGGTGCGTCGGGTGACTTCAACCCCATGCACCACGACGACACGATCGCGTCGTCGGTCGGCAACCCGTCGGTCTTCGGCCACGGCATGTTGACGGCGGGGCTGATGGCGAGGGTGCTGAAGGACTGGTTCGGGGCCGATGCGCTGCGCCGTTACCAGGTGCGGTTCTCGAAGCAGGTCTGGCCGGGCGAGACGCTCACGTGCACGGCGAGGGTCACGGGGCTCCGGGACGGCGAGGAGAGCGGCGTCGGTCTCGTCGACGTGGAATGCCAGGTCGTCAACCAGGACGGCGAGGCCAAGCTGACGGGGACGGCCACCGCTGCCGTCCCGAAGCGGGGCTGATCGCGATGGGGCTGCTCGACGGACGCGTCGCCGTGGTCACGGGATCGGGGCGGGGCATTGGCCGCGAGTTCGCGCTGTGCATGGCTCGGGAAGGTGCTCGCCTCGTCGTCAACGACGTCGGCGTCAGCCTCGACGGGCGCGGCACCGACGAAGACCCGGCGGCGCAGGTGTGCAAGGAGATCGAGGCCCTCGGCGGTCAGGCGACTCCGAGCTACGACTCCGTCTCGGACTTCGACGGCGCCGGCCGGATCATCCGGACGGCCGTGGACACGTTCGGTCAGCTCGACATCCTCGTCAACAACGCCGGGATCGTGCGCGACCGCACCCTCGTGAAGATGAACGAGGAGGACTTCGACTCCGTCATCGGCGTGCACCTCAAAGGGTCGTTCAACTGCGGCCACCACGCGGCCCTCGTCATGAAGGACGCCGGGTACGGGCGCATCATCAACGTCACGTCGTCGGCCGGCTTGCGCGGCAACTTCGGGCAGACGAACTACGGCGCCGCCAAGGCCGGGCTCATGGGCATGACGTTCATCTGGGCGCTCGAGCTCGGGAAGTACGGGATCACCGTGAACGCCGTGGCCCCCGCCGGTGCGACCCGCATGACGGCGAGCCTGTTCGAACGGACGGGTGAGGAACCGCCGCCGGAGCAGAACCCCGCGCTCAATGCGCCGCTCGTCGCGTTCCTGGCGTCCGAACGGGCGAGTCATGTCAACGGCCAGATCGTCGGCCGCACCGACTACGCCTACACGATCTTCCAGCACCCGAAGCAGATCGCGTGGATGTGGCGTGACGGCGGCTGGGAGCCGGGGCAGGTCGCCGACCACTTCGACCGAGTCCTCGGCCAGCACCTCCAGCACGTCGGGATGGTCATGCCGCGCGGCATGGAGTACGGCGAGCAGAAGTAGCCCGCGTGGCGATCCCTCTCGGTGTCGTCGACATCGTGTACGCGCCGCGGCCGGTCGGAGCACGCGCCGAGCTCGCGTTGGCCGACGGCTTCGAGCACATCGACGTGCTCGTCGACGTCGATCCGGCGTCGCTCCCGTTGCCGGTCGGCTGCCCGACGTCGTTCCCGAAGCCGCGTCCGGGCTGGTGCGCCACACCCGCACCCCGACCCGGGCCGGGTGTGTGGGAGCGGACGGTCGGGTGGTTTCGAGACGCGCCGGGCGCGTTGCTCGAGCCGTGGGCGGGTGCGGTCGTCAACTCGACCGAGGCGTGCCGGGCGGTCGTCGCCGACGTGCCCGGGCTGCGGCTCCTCGTCGACACCGGGCACGTCGCCGATTGGGGCGGCGACCCGCTCGAGCTCCTGCCTTACGCCGATCACGTCCAGCTGCGCCAGGGCCGTCCGGGCGCGGCGCAGCTGCACATCGACGACCCAACCGGCGTGGTCGACTTCGCGGCCGTGATCGGGCGGTTGCGCGAGCTCGACTACCGCGGACGACTGAGCGTCGAGTACTTCGACCTGCCCGAGCTGGGCTGGCCTCTCGCCGACCCCCGCGCCTGGGCCCGCGACCTCGCCGCCGTCGTCCGGACGATGCTGTAGCGCGCGCTCAAGCCGCGCCCGGCCAGGTGTGCATCGGCAGACCCGGGTGGGGGAGGCCTTCCCAGGCGACGACGCAGCCCGGGACGGCGTCCGTCGCGAACAGCGTGCGGCCGTCGGCACCGCCGAAGCAGCAGTTCGTCGTGACACCGTCGCTGTCGAGGCCGAGGAAGTCGAGCTCCTTCCCGGTCGGGTCGACGACACGAACGCCGTGCTCGACGGTGGCGGCGACGTAGTAGTTGCCCTCGGCGTCGAGGCAGAACCCGTCGCCGCCGCCCCGCCCGAGCGTCTCGACGATCCATTCGCGCCCGCCGTCGGGGAGGAGGCGCTGCAGCCCGCGGCCCTCGATCACGACGAGCGTGCCGTCGCGGTCGAGGGCGATGCCGTTGCAGTACATGAAGGGCTCGGCGACCAGGCGCACGTCACCGTTGCGCCCGTAGGCCATCACCCGCCCCGACGGCGCGGGCGGAAGCGGGAAGTGCGGCGGGTCGGTGAAGTAGACGGTGCCGTCGGCGGCGACGACGAGGTCGTTCGGGGCTTGCAGGTCCTGGTCGGCCAGGTAGCGGACGGCGCCGTCGACGGTCGCGAGCTGCAAGCCCGATGTGGTGGGGTGGTACGGGTAGTCGACGTCGAGCGGCATCTTCGAGAAGTCGATGCCGCCGTTCTGGGTCACCAGAATGCTGCCGTCGGCGGCGAGCGCGGCGCCGTTGGCGCCACCGCCGGTGTGCGCGAGCTCGTTGGCGCGCCCGCCACCGGGCGGGATGCGGTAGAGCGCGCCGGCGGCGACGCTCGTGAC
>DATFXL010000121.1:0-10780 GCA_035316025.1 Acidimicrobiia bacterium | reverse complement strand
ACCTGGGGGGCACATAACAACGAGCTTCACAACGCCGCCGATCGCGCCAGAACCGGCGTTCCGTGGGAGGAGAACGAACGCAGATGTGCCGCTAGGGCGCGCCTGGAGGCCTTCATGTGGCGACGTTCGGTGCGCGCGTTCGGTATCGGAGGTCGAGCGCCGGGATCGGCAGTCTTGGTCGGCGCTTCGGGGTGACGGATACACACGGGCGCGAAGGTTTGCGACGGCCGCTACTGAGACCGCCCGCGAAGGGTCTCATCCAGTTACAGGGGCGTCGTCTCGCCGTTGGCAGTCCGGAAACTCCAAGGTCGAGACTCTCTGGCCTCTCGTCCCAGTTGCGGAAGTATGTACGGGAGTGAGGCTGTACAGGACTCTCAGGTCGGTCGTCCGGTTCGGTCCCCGCGAGCGGGACCGCGTCGAACGACGGCTGGCGCGGGCGGCGTCGGTCGAGGACCTCCGTGGCATGGCCAAGCGGCGGTTGCCGAGTGGGGTGTTCGACTACATCGACGGTGGCGCCGAGGACGAACGGACGCTCGCCGCGAACCAAGCTGCATTTGCCGCGGTTGGGTTCCGTCCGCGCGTGCTGAGAGGTATTGCGAAGATCGATGTCGAGTCGACAATCCTCGGTCAGCCGCTCGCCTTTCCCCTGATCCTGGCGCCGACGGGATTCACGCGCATCGCCGATCCTGAGGGCGAGCTCGCGGTCGCCCGCGCCGCCGCCCGGGCGGGGTTGCCCTACACGCTCTCCACGCTCGGCACCCGCTCGATCGAAGAGGTCCGCTCGGTCAGCGACGGGCGGCTCTGGTTCCAGGTGTACGCCTGGCGGGACCGCCGGCTCGTCCAGGAGATGATCGATCGTGCCGCGGCCGCCAGGTACGAGGCACTCGTGCTCACGGCGGACACGGCCGTGCTGGGCCGCCGCGAACGGGACGTGCGGCGCGGGTTCTCGCTCCCGCCGACCATCGGGCCTCGCACGATCCTCGACTGCGCCTTGAATCCGGGCTGGACCTGGTCGTTCCTCCGGAGCGAACCGATCCGATTCGCCAACGTCGTCGGACGCGATGTCGGCGACGGCGCCTCCCCGATCACGCTCTCGGACTACATCAACACCCAGTTCGACCCTGCACTCTCGTGGGACGACGTGAGTTGGCTGCGCTCGGTTTGGAACGGCGCGATCGTGCTCAAGGGCGTGCAGACCGTCGACGACGCCGTCCTCGCCGCCGACGCGGGGGTCGATGCCATCGCGTTGTCGAACCACGGCGGTCGCCAGCTGGATGGCGCACCCGCCGCCTTGTCCCTCGTCGCGCCGGTCGCCGACGCCCTCGGCGGCGGCCCCGAGATCATCTGCGACGGCGGAGTCCGGCGGGGGAGCGACATCGCGAAGGCCGTCGCGGCCGGAGCAACCGCCGCAATGGCCGGTCGCGCTTACCTCTATGGCCTCGGTGCCGCCGGCGAGCGCGGCGTCGATCGTGTCCTCGATTGGTTCCGCGCCGACCTGGCCCGCGCGATGAGCCTCCTCGGTGTCGGGACGGTGGCTGATCTCGATCGCTCGTTGCTCGACATCCCGGATGCGAACCGGTGAGCGTTCACTCGCGGATATCGAGGAGCGACGACGACTCTCGGTCGAGGTACAAGGTTGCGTAGGGGGCTCGGCGGAGGATCGACGCCGGGCACGCGGTCGAGATCGGCCCCGCAAGTGCATTGCGGACCGGTTCGCGTTTTCGCACGTCGGGCACGATCGCAAGCACGCGATCAGCACGAAGCAGGGCCGCGATGGTCACGGTGATCGCACGCGCCGGGACACTGTCGACGCTCGCGAAATGCCCTTCCCCCACCTGTTGGCGACGACAGGCATCGTCGAGGGTCACGACCTTGACGTCAACTGGATCGTCGAACTGTGCGACCGGCGGGTCGTTGAAGGCCAGGTGACCGTTCTCGCCGATCCCCAGACAACACACATCGATCGGGAACTGTCGCAGGAGATCTGCATACCGAGCCGGTTCCTCGCCCGGGTCGGCCGTCCCATCGAGGTAGTGGAAGTCATCGACGCGCAAGGGTCGGGCAACGTGCTCCTCCATGTATCGGCGAAAGCTCGCCGGGTGGTCGTTGCCGATCCCGACGTACTCGTCCATGTGGAACCCGCAGACTCGGGACCAGTCAACGCCCTCGACGTCTGCTAGCCACCGAAGAAACCGCAGCTGTGAGTTGCCGCTGGCGAACATCGCGTTGCCGGTACCCCGCGCGCGGATGGCGGCACGGAGGGCTTCAGCCGCGTCCGCTGCTGCGGCACGCGCCAGCGCGTCGGAGTCGCGGAACACGCGAACCTGCAAAGCGTCGACGGTGCGTTCGAGAACTGCGCCCGGGGTCACGCCGTGCGTATCACGCGAACTGCGGAAGCCACGGTTTGGTCGCGGCCAGCATCTCGTCGGTCATCTGCTGGAGCAGGTCGTAGTCGATGCGGCTCGCGAACGGGTCGAGGAGCATCGCATCGATGACCATGGAGCGATCGCCCTCGACCGCGGCCTCCACGGTCAACTCTTGCGATGCCGACACGCGCCGAATGTATTCGCACGGGACCGGCGGCAGCGCGACCTGGTCGCGCCCGCGTACTCCGGATCCGTCGACGACGCACATGCTCTCGACGACGACGTCGTCAGGGAGGTCGGCGACCTGGCCCCAGTTCGGGATGTTGAGAGGATGGGCGCTCGGCCGGTCGCGCACGAGTGAGTCGATCACCCAGGCCACCATCTCGCCCGACGGCATCTCCGAGACTTCCGTGGATGCCATCATGTCCTCGAAGTCCGCGAGGTAGCGCTGCTGCCAGTGCTCGCGCTCCTCGATGGTCGTGAGCGCGACGCCCCACCGTTCACCCCAGCCCGACTCCTCGGTGAGGAAGCCAGGGAAGAATTCGACGAGATGGCGGTCGCCGGCGCCGGGAAGCACTCCGAAGCGCTGGAACAGCTCGAACTTCACCCGGTTCGCGTGGAGCAGGTCGGCTTTCGTCCACTCGCCGCCCTCGGACACCTTCTCGTGACCAAGACCCTCGGGGAGTGGCATCGAGAGTGGTTCGGCGCGTGCGGTCTCACCGGAGTCGAGGAGCTCGCGGAGGCGCGCTAACCCGTCGTCGCCGGCGACGTCGAGCGCGGTGATAAACGGCAAGTGGTTGACACCGGCCACAGTCGGCTTGATGTCCATGAAGCCGGCATCCAGGAGCAGGCTGAGGACGAATTGGCAGATCGTGACCTCGTGGCACAGCCCGACGGTCTTGATCGACGTTTCCTTGCTGACCGCCCGACACAGTGCGGTCATCGGGTTCGTGAGATTGAGGAGCCAGGCTTCGGGACAGAGCTCTTCCATGTCGCGGGCGATGTCGAGGAGCACGGGAACGTTGCGTTGGGCACGGATGATCCCGCCCGGCCCGACCGTGTCACCCACCGACTGGTGGATCCCGTAGCGGCTCGGGATGGCGATGTCGTGGTCCATGCTTTCGAAGCCGCCAGTCGAGATCGACACGACGACGTAGTCAGCGCCCTCGAGCGACGCGCGCTGGTCGTTGGTCCCCTCGGCCGTCAGGTCGATGCCGCGGACCTCGGCGATGTGTCGGGCGAGCTCGACCATTCGCGGCACCGGTTTGGGATCGATGTCCTCGATGACGACACGCGATGACCGGAGACTCGCGGTGTTGGCCAGGTCAACGAGCAGCTTCGGCGCCCACTGGTAGCTGCCGCCACCGATGATCGTGATGCGCGGCGACGTCACAAGAACGGACGCTACTCTCCGAGCCAGCGGTCCAGGAACGGCCCCGCCCGAGCGCCGTTCCAGCGGTGGCCGCCGTCAAACACGTCGTGTTCAAGCTCGTCCGCGGCTCCGTCCGCTTCGTACACACGGTGCAGCGCGGCCACGGCGTCCCGGGCGGGCTGTGCCGCGAAGATCTGGTCTTCGGTTCCGGTCTCGACCAGCAGCGCGCGCGGGGCGACAAGTGCACCCACATCGACGTGGTCGAGCAGCTCGAGCATCCCCGGGAGCACCTGCGATCCACACAAGTTCCAGGGCACGCGGTGGGCGTCGACGAGAGAGCCGAAGTAACCGCTCACGACGGCGGCGCGAACTCGGGTGTCGAGCGCGGTCAGGAAGAGCGTCAGCGTGCCGCCGTACGACAGCCCGACGGCGCCGAGGCGATCGGCGTCGACCAGCGGATGGCCGGCCAGCAGGTCGAGAGCGCGGGCGAGGTCCCAGAGGTTCTGCGCAAGGGGGTTGGCGCCGGCGACGAGCGCGTGTACGAGGTTCAGGTCGCACGCGTACTTGTCAGGTGGGTTCCAATCGACGCGCTCGCCGAAGCAGCGAAGATCGGGCGCGAGCACGACGTAGCCCAGCTCGGCCAGACGACGGGCGTAGTCGTTCTCGTTGCTCCCCGTCAGTCCGCACACTTCGTCCTTCCCGGGCCCGTGCCCGTGCACCGCCAGTACCGCCGGGCCCGGGGCGACTCGGTCGTGCGGCACGAGAAGGTACGCCGGCACCGACATCGCAGGCTCGGCGTCGAACACGACGCGTGTCCGCCGGTACGACCCGGCATCCTCGTCGTCGAACGCCTCGGCGTTCAGCGGCACGGCCTCGGGGGACGGCCCGAGCGCCTCGAGCAGCCGAGACCGAAAGCGGCGGCGCCAGGCGTCGAGCTCGGGACGCCCCGCACGCACTGGGCAGGGATCGATGCGTTCGACCCCGGCCAGGCGCAGCATCCAATACGCCCACGGGGAGAAGTTGCGCGGTCTGCTCGCCATTCAGCCGACGGCCCAGGCCAGCCCGCCGGCGAGATGCCGAAGGTACGCCGGGCTCTCCCATGCGCCAGGGAAGTGACCCAAGCTGGTCGAGAACACTCGCCCCTCGCCCTCGCGAAAGCACCACGAGAGGGGAAATCCGAAGCTCGGCCGCTTCGCACCGGCGACTCCCGGGTCGAGCTGTGACTCGGGGGCTCGGAGCAGCACGCGCGCGTCGGCTCGCAGGTCGCGGAACTGATACACCTCGTCGCGCCACCGCCATGTGCCGCCGAGATGCGCGGTGGCGGGATGATCTGGGTCGACGACGTCGAGCTCGACCTCTTGCGTCCAGGGATGTCCGTCGAAGCGTGCACCCACCAACCGGCCGTAGTCGTCCCATCCGTAACAGGCGTCGGTGGCCGAATGGATCGCGACGACGGCGAGCTGGCTCGACCGCACGCCTTCGAGCAGCGCGGCGCGCTGGTCCGCGGTCCATGGTGTCTCACCGATCGTGAAGAGCGCGACGACGCGGGCCTCCGTGATGTCGCTAGTTCCGAGCTCGCGGACGTCGTCGACTCGACGGGCGTCGAGCCCGCCGAGCTCGGCGACCTCGCTCACGCCCATCGCGGCCTGATCGAGCACTCCGTGCACGCCGGCCGGGCCGTCGCGGTACGGAGCGACCTGCGTCACAAATAGCAGACTCGAGCTCAACGACCTTCCTTCTCCACGCGCCATGGTGGCGGTCACGGTAAGAACGCCCACTGGTAGCGTCAAGCCTGACGTGGCGTTAGGGGGAATAGATGCGAGTCGGCTTCGTCGGCCTCGGAGCCATGGGACTGCCGATGACGCTCCATTTGATCGATTCCGGCCATGACGTTGCGGTCGCGTCGCGTCGGCGTGCCCCCATCGACGCGGCGGTGGCCGCCGGTGCCACCGAGGGAGACGGTCCACAAGGCGTGGTCGACGCGAGCGACGTGACGATCCTGTGCCTCCCGAACTCGCCCGACGTCGTCGAGGTGATCGACGCGGCATGGCCGGCGATCGGCAACGGCAAGATCGTCGTCGACACGTCGACTATCGACCCGGAGGCGGAGCGTTCTCTTCACGAGCGCGTGACGGGGGCCGGCGCCGGCTACCTCGAGGCGCCGCTCTCGGGCGGCACGGTGGGGGCGGAAAAAGGCACTCTCACGCTCATGGCCGGGGGCGAGTCCGACGTGCTCGACGCGGCCCGCCCTGCCCTGGAGCCGTTCGCCGGGCTCATCGTCCATGTCGGCGGGCCCGGCATGGGCCAGGTCGTAAAGCTCTGCAACAACCTCATTTACGCTGCACAGATGCTCGCCACTGCGGAGGCAACGACGATGGCGGCGAAGGCGGGCGTCGACCTGCACAAGTTGTACGAGGTAATCAGCCACTCGACGGGTGACTGCACCGCGATTCGGACCCGCATCCCCTTCGAGGGCGTGCTGGCAGACAGCCCGGCGTCCAACGACTGGCAACCGGGGTTCATGACCGACCTGATGGCCAAGGACCTCGACCTCGCCATCGCATACGCGGCCAAGGAGCAGAGCCCACTGTTCACGTTGGGGATCGTCCGCCAGCTCTTGGGTGCAGCGAGTCGAGCCGGTTGGGGCCGGGAGGACTTCTCGGCCCTCGGCAAGGTTGTTCGACGCCTCGCCGGCGTCTGAAGTGCCGGTGAGCGGCGCGCCGGTCCTTACACTCGATCTCGGAACCAGCGCGACCAAGGCCGGACTGTGGTCGGGCCGTCGGCTTGCCGCTATCGCGCGCGTGCCGATCGCGACTCAGCACCCCAAGGCTGGATGGGCGGAGCAAGACCCGACCCACTGGTGGTCCTCGGTGGTGGAAGCGTGCGCGCAGCTTCGGTCTGTCGCACCCGGTGCTTATGCCGCGGTGCGCGCAATCGGCTTTGCAGCCGCCCGCGAATCTTTCGTGCTCGTCAACAACGCGCTGACCCCGCTCGGCCCGGGGATTCTGTGGTCGGACCAGCGGGCGGGATCCGAGGCCGAGAAGCTCGGTGATGCCCGAGAGTTCCGGGCACGCACCGGCGTCGTGCTCAACCCGGCTACGCACGCGGCAAAGCTGCTCTGGGTGCGTGAGCACCGAGCAAAGCAGTTCGCCGAGGCGCGATGGATACTCGCGCCCCGGGATCTCGTCGTGGCGCGCTTGACAGGTGAAGTCGTGACCGACCCATCGCTCGCGTCGCGTACTGGTTGGTTTGCGATCGAGGGAGGCGGGTGGACGTCGGTCGGGCTCGATGCTGCCGGCGAGCGGCTGCCGCCGGTGCGGCCGTCGACCACCATGGTCGACGGCTTGCTGCGCGAGGTTGCCCGCGATCTGCAGCTCGACCGCGACGTCGGGGTCGTCCTGGGCGCAGGAGACCGTGCCTGCGAGGCACTCGGTGTCGGCGCCACGGAGAAGCGTCCGATGGTGTCGTGGGGTACGACCGCCAACGTCTCGGTTCCGCTGAGCGGTGGGCGGCGCGCGCCGACAGAGGCACAGATCTCTGTGGGCGCGCTCGGTGGATACGTGCAGGAGGCGGGTCTGTCGAGCAGTGGCGCCGCCATCGGCTGGCTCGAGTCGATCACCGGCTGGTCACGCGACGACTTGATGATGGCGGCAGCAGAAGTGGAGCCCGGAGCGCTCGGGCTGATCGCGCTGGCTTGGCTCAACGGCGCGCGTGCTCCCTGGTGGAGGGCCGATACCCACGCTGCATTCGTCGGGCTCACGGCCGGGCACGGGCCGGCCGAGCTCGCCCGAGCTCTTGTCGAGGCGGTCGCGCTCGACGTGACTCGGTCCTTGGAACTTCTCGCCCCGGACGCGCGTCAGCTCGCGCTCGCCGGAGGCGGCGCCGGCGACTTGGTCTGGCGGTCGGTGTTGGCCGCGTGCTCCCGCAAGCCGGTTGTTCGGCTGACCTCCAACGAGGCCGCGTCAGTCGGCGCACGGATCGTGGTCGGAGCCGCGCTGGGCGAGCCTCTCGACGTCGATGATTTGAATCCGATTGTGACGCAAGAGGAGCCGGAGGCCGCGCTGATCGACGCATACCGCGAAGTTCGAACTCGTTCGAATACCGCCGCCGCCGCTGTACTGCAGATAGCCACGGATACACGACGCTAGCGACGCCTGAGTGACGGCGCGCCGTGGCGACCGGAACGGCAGATCGAGCACACAACTGTCGAGCGACCTGCGGTTCACAAGTGACTCGACATGTCGAGTTCTGCGAGTCGAGCACGCTCGACGCTTCGCACCGAACACAGGCGAGGAGGATGTCCCTGGCGAGGTGGAGGATCTTCACGTGGCGGTCGTCGATGATCCAGCAGTGCGCGGTCGCCAAACGCCGGGCTTCTTCCCGCGTGGGGGCGAGGCAAGCCTCGCCCTCGGTGGTCAGGCGAGACGGCGGAGCGAACGCTCCGCCGTCTCCATCCGGACTGGGCTCAGAGTGGCCAAGTCTTCGAGGTCACGGTGTTCAGGGCTGCACGCGGCAACGGAAGCCGGCGCTGGCATCTCGAGTCCTTCTCCGCCGGTCGCCTCGAGAGCTGCGGGCCGAGGCGCCGTATGGGCAACTGGCACGGGTCGCCGGCTCACGGCGATCGCGAGGCCATTGACGGGACACGTGCTCGTGAGCGATCTAGGGTCTCCTGCCGTAGGTCTGATCGGGGGGTGCGCATGGCGGCGCGTCGAGAACGGCGCACGTTGTGTCGTTCTGTGCTGGCGTGTGTCGCCGTCGTCGTCCTCGTGACGCTGGCGGGGGGTGGTGGCGCGTGGGCAAGAGCCGGCTCTACGTCGTCGACGGCCACAGGCCGTCGTCCGTCGAAGCCGGTCGGGGTTGGCGTAACGCCGACCCAGATCAAGGTGGGGATCGCGCTCGTTGACTTCGACTGCGTCAAGAACTTTGTCGACGAAATCCGGGTGAACCAGGACCAAGTGTACCAGGCGTACGTCGACGACATCAATGCGAAGGGCGGGATCGCGGGCCGCAAGATCGTGCCCGTGTACGACAGCTACTGCCCGCTAGGGAGCGCGGGGCCGCTCGCAGTGTGCACCAAGTTCGCCGACGATGACAAGGTGTTCGCGGTGGTCGGGACGTTCGTCGACTTCTCGGGCGACGCGCAAACCTGCGTCGCGAAGCAGCACCAGCGCGTCCTGATGACGTTCAACCTGACGCAGGCGATTATGAACCAATCGCCGCCCGGCCTCATCGTCTATCCCGGTGCAACGAACGAGCGCACGGTCCGGGTCTTGCTCCAGCTGTTGAAGAAGCAGAAGACACTCGCCCATAAAAAGGTCGCGGTACTCGGGGGATCGCAGGAGGCGAGCACGGTGAACCAGACGATCGTGCCCGGCCTGAAGAAGCTCCACGTGGCGACGGGTTCGACCGCAGTCCTCTCGATCAGCGGAACGGCGGACACGACGGCCGCGCAGGCCCAGCTCGACAGCTTCATCGAGAAGTGGAAGGGCGAGAACGTCAACGCCGTGTTCCTGTCTGGCGATGAAGTGGCGTCGAAGCAGTTCGTCACCAAACTGCGCGCAGCCTTGCCCAATGTGATGCTCATCGCCGACACGACAGACGTAAAGGATTTCGGACGGGAGTTGGTTCAGGCCGGCATGAAGCCGAATCCATACGAGGGCATCCTCTCCGCGGGAGGACTCACGCCGCAGGAGTACGACCAGAGCGAGAACTGGAAGTACTGCGCCGCCATCTACGAGAAGTACACCGGGATGCACGCGCCCGACTCCCAGGAGGTACTGCAGGGCCCGGGTGGCAAGACGCTCGGCACGAACGGCTCCATCAACGACGCGTGCCAGGTGCTCACCATGTTCCACGACATCGCCGTCCGCGCGGGCGAGAACCTCAACAACTCGAACTGGGTGAAGACCGTCAACAGCTTCGGCAAGATCGACAACCGCGGCTCCGGACCGTACTCCTCGTTGCACTCCCGCAAGTACGACGCCGAGGACAATTTCCGCCTCGAGGCGTTCGACTCCTCGATCGGGTCTGGTGGCGACTGGCGCGCGGTCACCCCATTGCAGGACATCACCGGCTAGGCCGCGAACGAAAGCCTCGAGGACGCCGATCACCTGACACGCGCGTCAGGAACAATTACGATCCCAGCGCCCGAGGTTCGTGAGCCCGGCGGGACCGAGGCGGCGAGGACATGGAGCCGACGGACGAGACGCGGGGCGACGTCGCTGCACTGGCCGCCGCGGTACTGGACGAAGAAGGGGCGCGCCAAGAAGCCGAGGAGCTCGCCAAAGAGCAGGTGATCTTCCCGGACGACCTGCTTCCGGGGGTCAACTCCGAGCCGGTCAGTTTCCGCGAGGCGTTCGCCCGCGGCGGGAAGCTGATGTTCATCGTGCTCGGCCTCCTCCTCGCCTTCGACGAGCTGGAGAGCGCGGCGATCCAGGTGCTCGGGCCCGAGATCCGCGCGACGTTCCACATCAGCAGCGGCGCAATCGTCTTCATCGCTACCGCCTCGGCGGCGTTCTTCGTGCTCGGCGCCGTCCCGATGGGCTGGCTCGCCGACCGGGTGAAGCGAGTGCCCATCGTGGGCATCGCCAGCGTTGCCTTCGGGTTCTTCGTCTTCTGCTCGGGTCTCGCGGTCAATGCCTTCATGCTGTTCTGGACCCGCTTCGCGACCGGCATCGCCAAGTCGAACAGCATCCCGGTGCATCAGTCGCTGATCGCCGACAACTATCCGATCGGCATCCGCGCCCGCATGGCGGCCACGATGCAAATGGGGGCGCACGGCGCGGGTCTTGCCAGTCCGATTCTCGTCGCGGCGATCGCGACCTGGGTCGGTGGACCGGAGGGATGGCGCTGGGCCTGGTACTTGCTCGGGATTCCCGCGGCGCTCGTCGGGCTCGGTGCCTTCGCGATGAAGGAGCCGCCGCGCGGGCAGTTCGAGAAGGACGATGTCCTCGGTGAGGTGATCGAGGACGAGAACCCCGCGCCGATCTCGATGGAGTCGGCCTTCGCGCGGCTGAAGAAGATCGCGACGATCCGCACCGTG
>DATFXL010000120.1:0-38721 GCA_035316025.1 Acidimicrobiia bacterium | reverse complement strand
GCGAGGGCCGCGAACACCTGGGCCACTTCGGCCGCGTGCGCCTCGTCCAGCGGCGCTTCGAGCACCGGAGGACAGCACCCGTCGGTCTCGGCTCTGCGGCTGGGCATGGCGCACCCCTCAAGCTCGCATTGACAGATGTCGATCGATCGACGAAACTCAATGTATCGACCGTCGCCAATCTATAGCGGAGGAACGTATGAGTCGGGTGCAGCTGGCCCTGAACGTGGCCGATCTCGACGAGGCCGTCGACTTCTACTCGAAGCTGTTCGGCACCGAACCGGCCAAGGTTCGTCCGGGCTACGCCAACTTCGCCGTGGCCGAACCTCCCGTGAAGCTGATCCTCATCGCCGGCCACGGGGAGCCCGGTTCGCTCAATCACCTGGGCGTCGAGGTCGAGTCCACCGATGACGTTGCTGCGACGCACCAGCGGCTGGCGGGGGAGGGTCTCTCCGCGACCGCGGAGGACGCGGTGACGTGTTGCTACGCGGTGCAGGACAAAGTCTGGGTCGACGCGCCCGACGGGGAGCCGTGGGAGATATACACGGTGCTGGCCGACGCCGAGATGCCGGCGGGGGACCTTCGCACGATCGAGCCGGAAGGTGATGCGATGTCGTGCGGCTCGGCACCCGAGTCGGCCGCGCGCTGCTGCTGATCGCGGCGCGAACCGTCTTCCGCGATCAGCCGTTCGAGGTCGCGGAGCTCACGGGCCATGCTCCAGCGCAGGTACGCGCGGATCAGATGGCGGAGCGGCACCAGCCCGAGCGCGAGCACGTACTGCTCGTAGTGGATGACGGTGCACCCGCCCGCCAACGGCGTCACGACGAAGCCGCCCTCGATCGTCGCCTGATCCCGAGGAACGTCCGCGTTTCGGCTGTGGAAGCCCGCTGCGTGCAGGGAGTAGACGAACTTGCCCCGCCACGGCACACCCGCGAAGCGGCCGCGCACGCGGTAGGTACCGCGTTCGGGACCCTCCGGAGTGACGACCACTGCTTCGGCTTTGACTTCCGTGCGTTCGATGTTCTTGATGTTCCTGATCGCAGCGACCGCGTCCTGTCTCCGGCACGGCAGCTCACGAGCGTTGACGACGGTGATCCTTCGTCTCATTCGGCGAATAGTGGAGGGCAACGTGATCGGCGACAAGCCCAAGGTCGTCTTCCTCTGTGTGCACAACGCGGGCCGTTCCCAGATGGCGGCTGGTTGGCTGAAGCATCTCGCTGGGGATCGCGTCGACGTGTTCTCGGGCGGTTCGGAGCCGGCCAGCACCGTGAACCCCGCCGCCGTCGAGGCCATGGCGGAGGCGGGAGTCGACATCCGTAGGGAGTTCCCGAAGCCCTGGACCGACGAGATCGTCCGGGCCGCCGACGTCGTCGTCACGATGGGTTGCGGCGACGCATGCCCGGTCTACCCGGGTAAGCACTACGAGGACTGGGTCCTCGACGACCCCGAGGGTCTCGGGCTCGGAGCCGTCCGTCCCATCCGCGACGAGATCCGCCGGCGCGTCGAGCAGCTCGTCGAGGAGATGAAGATCCACCCAGAGTGACGGTCTCACCTGCTCCTTGCGCGTAGGGTCGCGGTACCCCGAACACCAGGCCGGAGGAGCAGCGTGACGTCTGCCGTCGCATCAGAGCCCGCCGCCGGCACCGTCGCCGTCCGGGCCGAGGAGGTCACGAAGATCTACGGACTCGGCGAGGCGGCGGTGCGTGCCCTCAACAACGTCACCGTCGAGTTCGCCGCCGGCCGGTACACCGCGATCATGGGCCCGTCCGGCTCGGGCAAGTCGACCCTGCTGCACTGCCTCGCCGGGCTCGATCGCGTGACGGCCGGTCGCATCCTGCTCGGTGACATCGACGTCACCGCGTGCTCCGAGAAGGAGCTCACGATCGTTCGACGCGACAAGATCGGCTTCGTCTTCCAGTCGTACAACCTCATCCCCACCCTGAACGCCATCGAGAACATCACGCTCCCGCTGGCGCTGGCCGGGAGGAAGCCTGACAAGCAGTGGCTCGACCGGGTGATCACGACGGTCGGCCTGAGCGATCGCCTCAATCACCGGCCGTCCGAGCTGTCCGGCGGCCAGCAACAGCGGGTCGCAGTCGCGCGCGCGCTCGCCAGCCGTCCGCAGGTCATCTTCGCCGACGAGCCGACCGGGAACCTCGATTCGAAGGCGAGTGCCGAGATCCTGGAGTTCATGCGGCAGGCGGTCACCGACCTGGGTCAGACGATCGTGATGGTCACCCACGACCCGGTCGCGGCCGGGTACTCCGACCGAGTCGTCTTCCTCGCCGACGGCAGGATCGTCGACGAGCTCCAGGAACCAACCGCCGAAACCATCATCGAGCATCGCGCGAAGAGTCTCGGCGAGTAGCGCCGTGGGTCGCGTCACGATCAAGGGCCTGCTCGCCCACAAGCTCCGTTTCGCACTCACCGCCCTCGCGGTGCTCCTCGGCGTCGCGTTCATGTCCGGGACGATGGTGCTGACCGACACGATCTCGCGGACCTTCGACAATTTGTTCGCGGACGTCAACAAGGGCACCGACGCCTACGTCCGGAGTGCGCGGTCGTTGTCGACCGGCTTCGGCGGTCCCGCCCGCCGGCAACGCGGGCGAATTCCCGCATCGCTCCTCCCCGAGATCCAGTCCGTCTCCGGCGCCGCCGCCGCCGACGGGAACGTCCAGTTCTATGCCCAGCTCGTCGACAAGAAGGGCGACGCGATCGGCAACCCGCGGCAAGGAGCACCCACGTTCGGGTTCAACTGGGGGACGGTCAAGGCGCTGAACCCCTACCGGCTCGAGCCGGGCGGCCACCCGCCCCAGGGCAACCAGGTGGTCATCGACGCCGCCTCGGCCGACGACAACGGGTTCAAGGTCGGCGACACGATCACGATCCTCACCCAGGGCCCACCGGCGCAGTACGAGATCTCGGGGATCGCCAAGTTCGGCGACGCCAGCAGCGCGGCCGGATCGACGGCCGCGCTCTTCGAGACGTCTACCGCGCAGGCCGTCGCCGGTGCCCCGGACCAGTTCGACTCGATCTCGGTGGTGGCCGATCAAGGCGTCTCGCAGGCGACGCTCAAGGACCGGATCGCCGCCAGGCTCGACAACAAGGCGTATCAGGTGCTCACCGGCGAGCAGATCACGAAGGAGAACCAGAGCGACATCAAGAATGCTCTGCAGTTCTTCAACGTCGCCCTGTTGGTCTTCGCGCTGATCGCGCTCTTCGTCGGCACGTTCATCATCTTCAACACGTTTTCGATCGTGGTCGCACAGCGGCTACGCGAGATGGCCCTGCTGCGCGCCATCGGCGCCAGCGGCCGCCAGGTCCTCGTGTCGGTGCTCACCGAGGCGGTCCTCGTCGGCCTGTTTGCATCGGTGGTCGGCCTCGGAGTCGGCATCCTCTTGTCGAACGCGCTCAAGGCCTTACTCGACGCCTTCGGGTTCGACATCCCGGCCGGCGGCACCGTGGTCAGCGCGCAGACGGTGATCGTCGCCCTCCTCGTCGGCACGGGCGTCACGATCATCTCCGCCATCGTCCCGGCCCGGAAGGCGTCTCGAGTCCCGCCGATCGCTGCCATGCGTGACCTCTCCACCGAGGGACGGCCCCACTCCGGCCGCCGTGTTCTCATCGGGTTCGCGATCACGTTGCTCGGCGTCCTCGCCCTGTTCGCGGGGCTGTTTGCCGATCAGGGCATCCAGTTCGTCGGACTGGGTGCGTTCATCGTTTTCATCGGCGTGTTCGTGCTGGGACCGGCGGTGGCGCGTCCCCTCAGCGACTGGATCGGCTGGCCGGCGGCGCGCTTGCGGGGCATCACGGGCGCGATCGCGCGCGACAACGCGATGCGGAACCCGAAGCGGACGTCGGCGACGGCGGCCGCACTCATGATCGGTGTAGCGCTGGTGGGGTTCATCACGATCTTCGCCGCCTCGGCGAAGGAGTCGATCGCCGCCCAGGTCGACGAGGGGTTCAAAGCCGACTTCGTGATCAGCACCGGTTCCGGGTTCGGAGCCGCCTTCGGGGGGTTCAGCCCGCAGCTCGCGACCGACATCTCACAGCTGCCCCAGGTCGGAGCGTCGAGCCCGCTGCGGATCAACCAGGCCGAGTTCGCCGGGTCGAGCAACTTCTTCGCCGGCATCGACCCCCGCTCCGCCAACGAGGTCTTCAACCTCAAAGTCCAGGACGGGAGGGTGGGAGACCTCGCCGAGCCCAACAGTCTGGGCATCTCGCGCGCGGCCGCCGACGACAAGCACTGGCGCATCGGGAGCCGGGTGCCGGTGCAGTTCCCGAACGGCACCTCCACGCTGACGGTCAAGACGATCTATCGCAACGGCAACAAGGAAGGCCTAGCCGATTACGCGCTCTCGATCTCGACCATGAGCCAGCACTACACCAACCAGCTGGACCAGTACGTGTTCGTGAACCTCGCGTCGGGCGTGAGCCCGGCCGAGGGGCGCAAGGCGATCGACGGCCTTCTGAAGGCGTACCCGAGCGCCGAGCTCCAGGACCGGACCGAGTTCAAGGATGCGCAGGCGGCGCAGATCAACCAGCTGCTGGGCCTCATCTACGTGATGCTGCTCCTGGCCGTGATCATCGCCCTAATCGGGATCGCCAACACGCTGGCGCTCTCGATCTACGAGCGAACGCGCGAGCTCGGGCTCCTGCGCGCCGTCGGCATGAGCCGGCGCCAGCTTCGCTCGAGCATCCGGTGGGAGTCGGTGATCATCGCCCTGCTGGGAACGCTCGTCGGGCTCGTCATCGGCTTCTTCTTCGGGTGGGCCGTGATCCAGGCGCTCAAGGATCAGGGCTTTACCCGGTTCGCACCGCCGGCGGGGCAGCTGATCCTCGTCGTGATCGTCGGCGGCCTCGCCGGCGTGCTCGCGGCCGTCTTCCCGGCCCGCCGCGCCGCCAAGCTCGACGTCCTCAAGGCGGTGACGCACGAGTGACGCGTTCCCGGACCGCAACCTGACGCTTCACGGACGCATCTCACGCTCACTCGAACTGCTTGCGGACTCCGTCGTCCTTCTCGCGAACGGAGTCGGCGAGATCGGCTTGGAAGACCTGCATCCTCTTGCGCAGCTCGGGATCCGTGGCGGCGAGAATCCGGACCGCGAGAAGCCCGGCGTTCCGAGCTTCGCCGATGCCGACCGTCGCCACGGGAATCCCCGGCGGCATCTGAACGATCGAGAGCAGCGAATCGAATCCGTCCAACTTCTCGCGGGGCACGGGGACGCCGATCACCGGCAGCGGCGTCATCGACGCCGTCATGCCCGGCAGATGCGCCGCCCCGCCGGCCCCGGCGATGATCACCCGCAGCCCCCGGTCGCCGGCCGTGCTCGCGTACTCGTACATGACGTCGGGCGTGCGATGCGCTGACACCACACGAACCTCGAACGCGACCCCGAACTGTTCCAGTACGTCGACCGCGGGCCGCATCGTCGCAAGGTCGGAGTCGCTGCCCATGATCACACCGACGAGCGCGTTCGGCATGGCACCACGGTAGCGTGATCGCATGCAGACTCGGCTGACAGACGTTCTCGAGGTCGAGCATCCGGTGATGCTCGCGGGCATGGGCGGCGTGTCGTACCACCGGCTCGTCGCCGCGGTGTCCGAGGCGGGTGGGTTCGGCTGCCTCGGCGCGTCAGCGATGTCGCAGGACGAGATGGTCGACGAGATTCGCGCCGTCAAGGCAGCCACGAGCAAGCCGTTCGGCGTCGATCTGCTGACTGCCCTGCCCGAGCAGATGATGTCGAACATCGAGATCGTCATCCGAGAAGGCGCGCAGGTCTTCGTCGCCGGCCTCGGTGTGCCGCGCGACGCCATCAAGCTCTGCCACGACAACAACGTGCTCGTGGTCAACATGTGCGGGAAGGTCCGCCACGCGATCGCCGCCGTCGAAGCGGGCTGCGACCTCGTCGTCGCCCAGGGCACCGAGGCCGGCGGCCACACGGGCACCGTCGCCACGATGCCGCTCGTCCCTCAGATCGTCGACGCCGTCGGCGACCGCGTCCCTGTCGTCGCCGCCGGCGGCCTGTTCGACGGCCGGGGGCTCGCCGCCTCGCTCGCACTCGGCGCCGACGGCGTGTGGATCGGGACCCGCTTCATCGCCACGCCCGAGGCGCGCTCGACGCCCGGCTATAAGGAGGCGCTCGTCCGGACGGCCGAGGACGGCACCGTGATCAGCCGCGCATTCACGGGCAAGACGCTGCGCGCCGTCCGGAACAAGACGACCCAGTACTACGACGACCATCCCGCCGAGGTGCGTCCTTTCCCGGAGCAGATAATGAAGGCGGTGCAGGAAGGGACGCTTCACCTCACCGGCGGCGAGGCGGCCGACGTCGACCCCGATCGGGAGTGCTACCCCGCCGGGCAGGGAACGGGCGCGATCGAGGAGCTCGTCCCGGCGGGCGAGCTCGTACGCCGGTTCGTCGCCGAGGCGGAGGCTGTGATCGAGTCGATCGGCGGCCTGCGGGCGCAGACCCCGGCGTGACGCGCACGACGGCGTGACCGAGCGGCTCGTCGTCATCGGCGGCGACGCCGCCGGCATGACCGCGGCATCGCGGGCCCGGCGCCGCCGGCGGCCCGAGGATCTCGAGATCGTCGCCTTCGAGCGGGGGCCGTACACCTCGTACTCGGCGTGCGGAATCCCCTACTTCGTGGGTGACCTCGTCTCGGACATCGACGAGCTCGTCGCCCGCACGCCCGACGAGCACCGCCGGAACGGTATCGACGTCCGCACCGGCCACGAAGTCGTCGCCGTTGATATCGACCGGCGACGGGTGCGCGTACGCGACCTGTCCGACGGCGCGGACCTCGACGAGCCGTTCGACCAGCTCGTCGTGGCGACGGGGGCGGTTCCGTTCCGACCCGACGTGCCCGGGATCGACACCGACGGCATCTTCGGAGTGCAAACGCTGGCCGACGGTGTCGCCGTCCGACGGGCTGTCGACGACCGCGCTCCCGAGCGGGCGGTCATCGTCGGCGGCGGGTACATCGGACTCGAGATGGCCGAGGCGCTCGTGCGGCGTGGGCTCGAGGTCTCGCTGATCGACCGTACCGAGCAGCCGATGGGGATGGCCCTCGACGCCGACATGGGCGCCCTCGTCGGGCGGGCTCTCGGTGCCGTGGGAGTGACGCTGCACATGGGCGAGCGGGTCGAGGGGTTCGACGCCGACGATGGTCGCGTGCGCGCCGTCCGCACCCCGCGCCGGACGCTCCCGGCCGACCTCGTCGTGCTCGGGACGGGCGTGCGCCCCGACAGCCGGCTCGCCGGCGAGTCCGGGATCGCCATCGGGGAGACGGGCGGGATCGTGACCGACGCGCGCATGCAGACGAGCGTCGACGGCGTGTGGGCGGCGGGGGACTGCGTCGAGACCGTCGACTGCGTCACCGGGAACCGCGTGCTGGTCCCCCTCGGCACGCACGCCAACAAGCAGGGTCGGGTGGTCGGGATCAACGCGACCGGAGGTGACGTCCGCTTCCCGGGGGTCATCGGAACGGCGGCGTCGAAGATCTGCGCCTACGAGGTCGCGCGCAGCGGGCTCACGGAAGGCCAGGCCGCCCAGGCGGGGATCGGAGTCGTGGCGGCCACCATCCAGGCGACGACGCGCGCCGGCTACTACCCAGGTGCCGAGCCCATCACGGTGAAGATCGTCGCCGAACGGGCGAACGGCAGGATCGTCGGCGCCCAGATCGTCGGTGAGGAGGGGGCCGGGAAACGCATCGACGTGCTCGCGACCGCGATCTGGAACCGCATGCACGTCGACGAGGTCGCGAGCCTCGACCTGTCGTACGCGCCTCCGGTCGCGCCGGTATGGGATCCGGTGCTCGTGGCGGCGCGTAAGGCAGCCGATCTCCTCTAGCGCTGGGCGGCAGCGGCGCGCGCCTGCTCCTCCTTGAGGTCGTTCTCGTACATCATCTGCACGAGCTCCTCGAAAGAGACATGGGGCTGCCATCCGAGCATCTTGCGCGCCTTGCTCGCGTTCCCGGTGAGGATGTCGACCTCGGCCGGACGCATGAAGCGCTCGTCCTGTTGCACGAGGGGCCGCCAGTCGTCGAAGCCGGCAACCCGCGCCGCGACCTCGAGCAGCTCCCGGTTGGTGTGCGTCTCGCCCACGGCCAGCACGTAATCGCCCGGCTCGGGCTGCTGAAGGATGAGCCACATGGCCTCGACGTAGTCGCCCGCGAAACCCCAGTCGCGCGACGAGTCGAGGTTGCCGAGGGTGATCTTCTCCTGCAGGCCGAGCTTGATGCGCGCCATCGAGTTCGTGACCTTCCGCGTGACGAACTCGAGCCCGCGGCGAGGACTCTCGTGGTTGAAGCAGATACCGCTCGACGCGTGCAGCCCGTATGCCTCGCGGTAGTTCACCGTCGTGTAGTGCCCGAACACCTTCGCCACCCCGTACGGCGAGCGCGGATGGAATGGCGTCTTCTCGTCCTGCGGTGTCTCGCGTACCTTGCCGAACATCTCCGACGACGACGCCTGGTAGAAGCGGATGGGGTTGTCCGCCGTACCGCCGACGACCCGAATGGCCTCGAGCATCCGCAGCACCCCGAGCCCGGTGATGTCGGCCGTGAGCTCGGGCTGCTTGAACGACAGCTGTACGAAGCTGATCGCGCCGAAGTTGTAGACCTCGTCCGGCTGCACCTGCTCGACGGCGGCGATGAGCGACGAGAGATCCTGGAGGTCGCCTTCGACCAGCTCGAGCGCCGGGTTCTCGTCCTGGACCATCTGTGCCTTGGGGTTGGCCTGCCCCCGGACGAGGCCGAACACCTGATAGCCCTTGCGGCCGAGGAACTCCGCCATGTAACGGCCGTCCTGGCCCGTGATGCCGGTGATGAGGACGCGCTTCATGTGGGTGAGCCTCCGTGGGAAGCCATCGAGGCTAGCCGTCCGCCGTCCACTCCGGGTCGAGCTGGCGGAGGAACTCGACGCAGCGCTGCTCCTCGTCGCCTTCGCCGATCGCGCTCGCCGACGCGCGCAGCCCGTCGAGGGCGCGCAGGAACCCCTGGTTCGTCGGATGGCGCCACCGGACGTAGCCCGAGCCGCGCCAGCCCGACTGGCGCAGCCGGTCGAGGCCCCGGTGGTAGCCGACGCGGAAGTACGCGTAGGCCTCGACGTCGTCGCGGGCGAGCTCGCCGAGCCGGGCCCACGCGTCGAGGAAACGGGGCCAGCGCGCCACCACCTTCGCCACCTCGTCGCGCCGGTGCTCGGGCTCGGCAGCAAGGGCGTCGTCGAGCGCGGCCAGCGCCTCGGCCGGCTCGGGAGGCAGGACGGTCTCGGGCGGTCCCTGCGTGAGCCCGACGGGTTCGCCGCTCATGCAGAGCACTGTACGCAGCGGCGGCGTCCGTCCCGACGAAAGCACATGCCGACGTCGCCGGTACCATCGGCCGCGGC
This sequence comes from Acidimicrobiia bacterium, assembly GCA_035316025.1. Taxonomy (GTDB): domain Bacteria; phylum Actinomycetota; class Acidimicrobiia; order IMCC26256; family JACDBD01; genus JALZAA01. The sequence goes on along the minus strand of DATFXL010000120.1, from coordinate 29,333 downwards.
GACGGCGGCGTCGTTCGGACCGTCGCCGCACCGCCGCTTGCGATGCCGACCACGGAGGATGATGACCGACACCACCGCGCCCGCCGAGAATCGCGCCGACGCGATGCAGCCGGCCGAACCGGCGCCCATCGCGGACGACGGGAAGGAGGCCGCGCGCCAGGCGCCGCGCCCGACGACGCTCGTGCTCGTGCGTCATGCCGTCACCGAGCAGACGGGGCCGATGTTGACGGGCCGCACGCCCGGCGTCGACTTGTCGGACCACGGCCGTCAGCAGGCGGCCGCGCTCGCGGACCGGCTCGCCGACTTGCCCGTGACCGCGGTGTACGCGAGCCCTATCGAGCGCACCGCGCAGACCGCGGAGGCGGTCGCCGAACAGCATCGCCTCACCGTCCGCCACCTGCCCGGCGCGATCGAGGCCGACTACGGCGAGTGGACCGGCGGCAAGCTCGCCGACCTGGCGAAGACCGACCTGTGGAAGACAGTGCAGCGGGCGCCGTCGCGGGCGAGGTTCCCGGGCGGCGAGTCGATGACGGAGATGCAGGCGCGCATCGTCTCGTGCCTCGAGGCCGTCGTCGCCGATCACCCCGGCGAGATCGTCGTGGTCGTGTCCCATGCCGACCCGATCAAGTCCGCCATCGCCCACTACACCGGCCTGCACCTCGACCAGTTCCAGCGCATCGTGGTCTCGCCCGCGTCGGTGACCGCGTTTCAGCTGTCGACGGACGGCGCGGCCCTCGTCAAGTGCAACGACACCGGCAACCTCGACGAGCTGCGGCCCCCGTCCCCCGACGAGAAGAAGGAGGCTTCGGATGGATGACAACGAGATCGAGCTCGAGACTGTCGACGGTCTCGGCGCCGGCGCCGTGGGCGACCCCGGCGAGCGCGAGTTCTTCCTCCAGGCCCGCACCGAATCGGCGCAGCTGACGGTGCTTGTCGAGAAGGAGCAGGTCGCGCTGCTCGCCAGCGAGGCCGTCGCCTTCCTCGACCGCATCGCCGAGGACTACCCGGAGGAGGCCGCCGGCGTCCCGGAGCCGGTCGCGCGACAGGCCGGGCTGCGTGAACCGACGGTCCCGCTCTTCCGGGCGCGTCTGATCGGGCTCGGCTTCGACCCCGAGCGCGAGCTCGTCCTCATCGAGCTACGCGAGCGTTCGTCCGACGACGAGGAGGAGGGCGACGCGCTCACGTCCGCCGATGAGACCGTCGACGAGCTGTCGCGAGCCGTCGCCGACGCCGCCGAGAACGAGGACGAGGACGGCTACGTCGCCCGGATCTACGCCACGCGGCCGCAGGTGCGGGCCATGGCGGCGAAGGGTGCCGAGGCCGTCGCCGCCGGCCGGTCGCTGTGCCCGTTGTGCGACATGCCCATGGACCCGTCCGGGCACCGGTGTCCCCGCTGGAACTGAGTGACGCCGACGCCGTCGAGGTCCTGGCGGGCGGCGAGCTCGAGGTGCTGGGCCGTATGCCGTGGGCGTCGAACGCCACACTGCTGGCGATCGCGCGGGCCAACAGCGTCGAGGTGCAGGCGATCTACAAGCCACGCCGGGGCGAGCGCCCGCTGTGGGACTTCCCGAGTGGCACGTTGTGCCAGCGGGAGGTCGCGACGTACGAGCTGTCCGACGCGCTCGGCTGGGGCCTCGTTCCGCCGACGGTCCTGCGCGACGGCCCGCTCGGCGTCGGGATGGTGCAACAGTTCGTCGACCATGATCCGGAGGAGCACTACTTCACGCTGCTGGAGGAGCATGAAGATCGCTTCCGGCAGTTCGCCGTGTTGGACGTGCTGGTCAACAACGCCGACCGTAAGGGCGGCCACTGCATCCGCCGCCGGCCCGACGGCGCCATCGTCGGGATCGACCACGGCCTCACGTTCCATCCCGCCTGGAAGCTCCGCACGGTGATCTGGGACTTCGCCGGCGAAACGGTCGCGCCGAAGCTCGCCGACGACGTGTGCCGGGTCGCGGTCGACGTCGACGGCACGCTCGGGGAGCGGCTGACGCCGCTCGTGTCGACGCTCGAGCTCGACGCGCTGCGGGAGCGCGCGAACGAGCTGATCGGGACGGGGCGGATGCCCGATCCCGACCCCGGGTACCACTCGCTCCCGTGGCCGCTGGTGTGAGCCGCTACGACTTGTCCGCGTTCTCCGAGCGCACGAGCGGCGGAGGCGCGTCGGGGCGGCGCTTGTAGACACCAATGCCGTCCACCGTCTCCACGTACTCGTAGTCGCGATACACGACGCGCGCGAGCGCGGGATAACGGGCGATCGTGTAGTACTTCGCACCGCGGATCCCGGAGTACGCGGTGTCCAGGATGTACGTCGGCGGGTGAGTTGCGAAGTCCTCGAAGAACAGTTCCCAGGCGCCGGGGGTTGCGTCGGCGGGGTTCACGTCGTTGCCGGGCCGGCCCGGCTCCCATCCGGATAGGAACCCGGACGTGAGGAACCGCGTGGCCGGCCGCTTGCCCGACGCCCAGTAGATCTCCGGGACGTGTCCCCACACGAGGATGCGATCGGTCCGACCGGCGCGCTCCTTCAGGTACTGGCTCACCGGCTTGTACTGCGCCTTCTCGTTGAACGGGCGCACGAGGAAGGCCAGGCCGGCGGCGACGGTCGCGATCCCCGCTGCCAGCGCGATGGTGCGCTTTACCGCGACCCAGCTCGACCGGGCCAGCACGCCCGCGGTGATCAGCACCAGCGGCGGTAACAGCTGGAGGTAGTAGTGGCCGAAGAAGCGGAGACCGACCGCGACAGAGAGGCCGGCCGATAGCAGCCAGAGCCACAAGTCGGTGTCGCCCCGACCCTCCGTGCGGCGCTCGCGCCAGGCCCGGGGCAGGGCCCACACGATCGGCAGGTTCACGGCCGCGAACGCCGCCGTCATGATCAACAGCGTCAGCAGGACCATGCTCCAGTGCCCGCTGATGCCGAGATAGCTGCCGTTGCCGATCGTCGTCCAGAACAACAGCTCGCCCGGGCCGACGAACAACGCGACGAGCGCCAGTGGGAGCAGGAACCCCCCGACGGCGTCGGTCGCGCCGCGCCGGCCGCGCTGACGCCACAACAGGTACAGCACCGGGAGCAACGTCGCCGCGCCCGTCTGCTTCGCGAGCGTGGCAGAGGCGACCGCCACCCCCGACGAGAATCCGCGGCCGCGCCGCGCCAGAAGAACGGCCAAGGTCATGCTGGGCAGCATGAAGATCTCGAAGTTCGCCGCTTGCCCGTCCTGTGGCGCGAACGCGACCGATGCCAACACCATCAACAAGCCTGCGATCCACGCGGCGCGATTGCCCCAGCGTCTGCGGGCCTCGAGCGCGAGGAACAAGGCGGTCAGGGCGATGGCGAGCATCGCGACGACCCGCACCGACCACAGCGCCGTTGTACTGAAGAGCGCGAACGTCCCCGCGTACACGTAGGGGACGAGCGGCGGCTTGCGGTCGGCGGCCTCCTCGTAGAGCTTTCCGCCATCTCGGATGACGTCGGCCTGCGTGGCGAGGAACGTCTCGTCCGAGTTGAACACGTCGACGCTGAAGGCGGGGGTCCGCAGCACGGCGGTGAGCGCGAGCAGCACGAGGAAGAGCCGGAGCGTGGACCGGCGCTGCGCCGCCCGCTCGTCGGGCCCTGTCCGTTGCGCCTCCGGGAACGGAGCCGCGAGCGGTACGACGTCGGTGCTCATCGAGGTTGCTCCGGTCGTCCTGCCGACGGGCTACCAATTGTGCCAGTTGCCGGGCCGTCGCCCGACGCGGCTCAGACCGGCGCGAGCTCGTCGCCCAGATATCGCCGCCGGCACAGGGACCGTTGCGGCTTGCCCGACGACGTCTTCGGCAGCGTGCCCGGCCGCACGAAGACGACGTCCTCCGGCGGCACCCCGACGGCGTCTGTGACGCGGGCCGCGACCGCGGCGCGGATGCCGTCGCCCATGTCGAGCTTCGTCTCGGCGACCACGACCACCGCCTCGCGGCCGCGTCGGCCTTCGGTGCCGAAGGCGATCACGTTGCCGGGCCGCACGCCCTCGACCGACGCCGCCGCCCGCTCGACGTCCTCGGGAAACACGTTGCGTCCCCCGACGATGATCACGTCCTTCAGCCGGCCGCATACGACGAGCTCGCCGTCGACGATGTAGCCGAGGTCACCGGTGCGGAACCACTCGTCGCGGCGGGACTCGCTCGTCGCCTCCCCGTGGCCGTAGTAGCCGGGCGAGATCGACGTACCCCGCAGCTCGATCTCCCCGACCTCGCGGTCGCGCATCGCCTGCCCCGAAGCCGGATCGGAGATGCGAAGGTCCATTCCGTCGAGTGGACGGCCGAGTCGCGGCAGGCGGCGCACGTTCGCCGTGACGGCGGGGTCGATGGGCGCCGCGTACTGGTCGGTCTCGAGGACGCGCTGGTCGACGGCGTCGACGTGCATCCCGGAACCTGGTGTCGGGAAGGTCACCGCCAAGGTCGCCTCGGCCATGCCGAAGACACAGAAGGCGGCGCTCGGGTCGACCCCGTGGCGGGCGGCGGCGGTGAGGAACGACTCGACCGCACCCGGGTCGATCGGCTCGGCTCCGTTGAGCGCCAGGCGCCATCGCGACAGGTCGAGCGTGTCGAGGCGTCCCAGCGCCCGGGCCGCGAGCGCATAGGCGAAGTTGGGCCCGGCCGTGACCGTGGCGCCGAACTGGGCCGCCCATTCCATCCACCGCGCCGGCGCTGCGAGGAAGTCCTGCGGTGATGCCAGCACGAGGTCGAAGCCCTTGATCATCGGCGCGCCGAGCAACCCGATGAGCCCCATGTCGTGGTACAGCGGGAGCCACGAGATTGCCTTGTCGAAGTCGGGATCGAGCTCGGCGGCGTCCACGATCGCGTCGAGGTTCGCCGTGATGCACCGGTGCGGCACCATCACGCCCTTCGGGTCGGCGGTGGAGCCGCTCGTGAACTGCAGGATGGCGAGCGCGTCGGGGTCCTCAGGCGGTCGTTCGTAGCGGCCGGGCACGCCGCGCAGCTCCTCGAGGGGCACGATGGGCGGGTCGCCGGCTCGGGGATCGAGGAACTCGCTCAGCTGGCCGTCGATCGCCACGATCTGCGCGTCGGCGTGAACGATGAGGCGGCGGGTCTGGGCGACGAAGTCTTCGATGGAGCCCAGGCGCATGGGGAGGGGGAGCACGACGACGGCTGCGCCCGCCAGCCACGTCGCCTGAACGGCGGTGACGAGCGGCCGGGTCGTCGTGCCGAGCAGAGCGACATGACTCCCGGGCCCGACGCCGCGCGCCTGCAGCGCGGCGGCCATGGCACGTGCATCCTCGTGGAGGCGACCCCACGCGACGCGTTCGCAGCCCCCGGTGCCGGCCGAGCCGACGAAGGTGATCGAGTGGGAGGTCTCCGCCGTGGCCTCGAGGCGCGGCAGTAGAGAGGTCGTGGGTGTCACGTGGATCGGACTGTTTCTACCCGGGTCGGGTTACCGCGAAAACGGTTCCTCGCCGCCGATGGCGGCGGCGGGATCGTGGAAGAACCGGGAGCGCGGCATCACCTCGTCGGCGCCGTCGGCGCGGGCGGCGGCGAGTGCCTCAGGGTCGTCGTGGCGTCCGTAGGCGACGATGCGAGCGGCGGGAGCGATCCGCCGCGCCGCCGCCACGGCGTGCGGGTGCGCCTTGACGTCGACGATCACCGTACCGGCATCAGCACACTCGTCCGGTCCGGAGGCGAAGGAGGCGTACGGCACAGCGGCCGCGATCTTCGAACGGTCCATCAGGTCACCGACCAGCGCGACAACCGGCACTACTCCCCGCCCCGGATGTGCTGTGCGAGATACGTCGGCTCGCCGAACCGCTCGATCAGGTCGAGCTGGGTCTCGAGCCAGTCGATCGACTGCTCACCGTCGGCGAGCATCGGCTCGAAGATCAAGCGCGTCCCGTCGTCGCCCACCTCCCGGCACAAGGCGATTGCGTCGACGAGCGCCTCGACGGTCGTCTTCTCGAGCGCGACCTCGTTCTCGAACTGGTCGGTCACGCCCGAACCGACCCGGATTCGATTGAGCCGCTGCAGGTTGGGCGTGCCGTCGAAGTAGATGATCCGCTCGATGAGCTTCTCGGCGTGGCGCATCTCGTCGATCGAGTCGTCGTAGGCGCGCTTGGCGAGATCCGGATAGCCCCAGTTCTCGCGCATCTTCGCGTGGACGAAGTACGTGCTCGCCGCGGAGAGCTCGGCCGCCAGCAGATCGGCGAGCTTCTCCAAGATCTTCGGATCTCCCTGCATCGGCTACCTCCCGGTGGGGATCGTAGGTCCGCCACTGCGGAGCAGGAAGCAAGTGCCGAGGACGCCGGCGGCGATCGCGCTCGCGAGGATTCCGATCTTGGCATCGGCGAGACGGGTTCCGTCGTACGCGACGTCGGCGATGAACAAGGCGACCGTGAAGCCGATCCCGGCCAGAACGCCGACACCCAGGATCTGCCTTCGGGTCACCGAGGGCGGAAGCCGGCCCAGCCCGAGGCGGACCGCGAGCGCGACGGCCAGCGTGATCCCGACCGCCTTGCCGACGACTCGGGCGACGACGATCGCCCACGTGATGCCACTGGATCCCGCTGCGCGCAGATCATCGAGCCCGAGCTGGATTCCGGCGTTGGCGAGCGCGAAGAGCGGCACGATCGCGAAGCTGGCGACGAGGTGCAGCGGGGCTTCCACGCGGTGGAGGACATGGCGCTCGTCTTGCGATCTTGCCGGCGTGATCAAGCCCAGCACCGCACCGACGACCGCGCCGCTGAGGTTCGCCTTTACCGTGCAGAACCAGAGCGCGGCGAACGCCAGCGGCACATAAAGCGGCTGGAGTGGCACCCGCAGTCTCGACGCGGCGATCAGGAACAGGAGTACGGCCATCCCGGCGAGCATCCAGGAGATCTCGACGTGTCCCGAGTAGAAGAGCGTGATGATGACGACGGAGCCCGTGTCGTCCACGATTGCCAACGCGAGCAGGAAGAGCCTGAGCCCGGCAGGGATTCTCGGCGCGACGAGCGCGAGCACCGCCAGGGTGAACGCGAGGTCAGTGGCCGTCGTGATGCCCCAGCCGCGACTGGCGAGGCCGGTCGGGTTCCAGGCGAGGAAGATGAGGGCGGGGACGAGCATGCCTCCGATGGCGGCGACCACCGGCAACGCCGCAGTCCTGCGGTCACGCAGTTCACCCTCGACGAGCTCGCGCTTGATCTCCATGCCGACGACGAAGAAGAACAGCGTCATCAGACCGTTGTTGACCCAGCCGCGCAGGTCGTACGTGATGCTCAGCGCGCCGGTTCCGAACGTGATCTCGTAGGTCCAGAGGTCGGTGTAGGCCCGAGTCCACATGTTGGCGACGACCAATGCGGCCGCGGCGGCCGCGAACAAGACGATCCCACTGGCGATCTCGACCTGGACGAAGTCGTCGCCGACGGGATGGAGATAGCGGCCGAACGGGAAGCGGACGTGCGTTCGGCGTCCGGTCACCGAGAAGTCCTCCGCGGCGTCGTCATGAACGCCGACCAGACTTCCCGGCACGCCGGAAAGGATCGTACCCGCTGGTCGTCAGGCCCCGACCAACCTCGGTGAGTCGATGAGCGCGAACTCGGGCCAGCGGGCGCGTTGCTTCTTGGCCAGCTTGTGGAGCAGCGCCAGGGCTCCGAGGTCCTCGTCGGCCGCGCGAACCTCGATCCAACCGTCGCGCTCGAGGCCGCCCATGATCTCGCGGCCTTCGTCCGTCCGGACCAGGGTGAGCGTCCAGTCGTTGAACGCGCCGATACCGCCCGTGGAGATGTCGGCGTGCTCGGCGGCGAAGTCGGGGCACAGCTTGCAACCCTCACGCGTGTACGCGTGGCACTCCTTGAGGGGCACCTCGACGTACCGACCGTCGTGCATCCAGATCTGCAGCCGGCCTTTGATGTTCATCTTCTTGATCTCGGCGCGCTTCAACCCGTACTTGGCTTCGAGGAGCTCTTCGAAGATGGCGTCGTCGAAGGTCTTCGAGCACAGCAGCCCGATGTTGAGCACGATGCGGCGACCGACCTTGCCGGCCCGTCGCTGCTTCATCACCGGCGGCACGGAGCTCTGGCAGCTCATCCCGACGAGCGCGAGACGCTCCGCGCCTCCGTCGACCGCTTCGTCGTACGCCAGCGTGTTCGCCGAGTACGTGTACCGGGAGCCGGCGGAGGCGACGATGTCCTCCTTGGTGCGGGCCACGCCCGGCTTCGCCTTCCACGTCGACCCGTCGCCTTCGAGGTACGAGACCAGCGCAGCGTCGATGACGTCGTGCTCGATGGCGTACAGCAGAATTGCGGAAACCAGGCCGCCGTCCTGGCCGACCTCGGCGAGCACGGGGTCGGTCGCCCGGGCGAGGACGATGTCCTTCGAGACCCCCTCGACCTCGATGGCCTCCCGCGTGCGCCCGTACATGAACTCGTCGATCTCCGGCTCCCACGCCCGGAATCGAGGGCACGCACGCGTGCAGCTCGTGCAGCCCTTCTCACCGTGGCTGCAGTTGTCGGGCCCGAAGCCTTCCTCGAACTGGAAGGGCTTGTAGACGCCCTCGTCGTCGTTGTACCCGAGGACGTCGTGCGGGCAGACGATCACGCAGCCTGCGCACCCCGTGCACAGCCCGCTCGTGACCACTTCTTGGTAGAGCTCTTTCCACTGGAGCTTCTCGGGCGACATCAACGCTCCCGCGCTGGGAAACAGAAAGTCTGTCATTCTGCGGCGGCGCGGGCGAAACCTCGATGCGCGTAACCTGCCCGCGCGGCGGCGGCTTTGCCGACCGCTGCCGCAGAGCCGGAGTTTGCGACGGCGGCAAGAGGAAGAGTCGAAGGAGAGGCCAAGCATGAGCCAAGCACCACCCCCGCCGCCGCCCGGCTCGGACCCCCGGATGCCGGCGCCGCCGCCGGCGGCCCCGCCTCCGGGTTACTACACCCAGGATCGGACGCCCCAATCTCCGGGCGCGGCGCCGGCGGCCGGCTACGGGCCGCCGCTGCGGTGGCGCAGCCTGGGCGGGATCACCACCGCGCTGACGTGGCTGTTCGGCGCGCACATCGTGCTGAGCGTGCTGTTGATCATCGGCGTGTTCAACCACCTGCGCGTCCTCAGCGACAAGGAAACCGGCGGGTTGGTCTTCGACACGAAGGCCGTGAACGACGCCAACGCGTTTCCCGCGGCGATGATCGTGCTGCTGGGTTTCCTGCAGATCGCCATCTTCGTGCTGCTGGTCATCTGGCTGTACCGAGCGGCCAAGAACAACGAGGCGCTCGGACGGCAGAGCCCGAGGCTCGGGCCGGGCTGGGCGATCGGCGGATGGTTCATCCCGATCGCTCAATTCGTGATCCCCTTCATCGTCATGGACGATGTATGGCGTGGTTCCGACCCGTCGATCGCGCGCGGCGACCCCGGCTGGCGCCGTTCGTCGACGCTGGGAGCGATCTGGGCGTGGCTCGTCTTTGTCGTGATCTGGTTGATCCCGAGCACGATCGCCAGCTCCTCCGGCGACGTCCGGGCCGACGAGCCCGACAAGGTGCGGCGCGACGACATCCTGCGCATCATCGGCTCGTTCGGCGCCGTCGTGGCCGCCGTGTTCGCGATCGTCGTGATCCGCCGCATCTCTGCGCGGCAGGAGGAGTGCCTGCGGACCCAGCAAGCTGCCGCGCCTGCGACCTGAGCACCCGAGTGTCGGCCGACGAGTTGCGCGCGCTGGTGCACCACCACATCGAAGACGGATTCAACCGGGGCGACTGGACGGTGTGCGAGTCGACGCTCGCCGACGACTACACGGCGTATTACGGCGCCGAGGGGAGGGCGAACGTCGGGCGCGACGCTTACGTGCGCGCCTGCGCGTTGCTTCGGCGGTCGTTCCCCGATGTGAACATCACGATCGAGGACCTCGTCGTCGAAGGCGACAAGGTCGTCATGCGGTACACCGAGCGCGGCACGCTGACGGGGGAGCCGTTCCTCGGAATCGAGGCCGGCGGGCAGGCCTACGCCAAGCCCGGCACCACCGTCTACCGCGTCGTCGACGGCCGGTTGGGCGAGTCGTGGGGCGTCGAGGACACCCTGGGCTGGTTCCGGCAGCTGGGCGCCATGCCGACGACGCCGTAACCGACCGATCAGACCTTCAGGAGCCGTTCGACGGCGTGGACGGCCTCGGTGAGCTTGGCGTCTCCCTCGGCCCGGCTCGACTCGACGGCGTCGCGTACACAGCTGCGCAGGTGCTCGTCGAGCAGCCCGAGTCCGACACCCTGGAGCGCCTTCGTGACGGACACGATCTGCGTGAGGATGTCGACGCAGTACTCGTCCTCGTCGACCATGCGTTGCAGCCCGCGGACCTGGCCCTCGATCCGGCGCAACCGGTTGCGGTAGTCGTCCTTGTGCATCGAGTAGCCCCGCACGCTACGTCCTCCCGGTTGGCGACTATGGGGTACCGGGGTAGAGTACCACGGTGAGCCGAACGACGACGCGCCGCCCTCCCGTGGACCAGATCCAGCGGGTCGACCTGCCGGTGGACGGCATGACGTGCGCCTCGTGCGCGGCCCGCATCGAGAAGGCCCTCGCGGGGCTGCCCGGCGTCACCGGGGCCCACGCCAACTACGGCACCAAACTGGCGACGGTCGTCTACGACCCGCAGGCCGCACGCACGAGCGACTTCGAGGCGACCATCGCCGGGCTCGGCTACTCCGTCGCGCATCCCGGGCCCCGGGCGGAGCGCGATCCCGAGGCCGAGGAGCTCCGGGACCTGCGCCCGCGGTTGTACGTCGCGATCGCGCTCACGATCCCGGTCCTGCTGATCTCGATGGTCTCGCCGCTCATGTTCGACGGCTGGCCGTGGGTCGCGTTTGTGCTGTCGACGCCGGTGGTCCTGTGGGCGGGCTGGCCGTTCCACCGGGCCGCGCTCGTCAACCTGCGGCACGGTGCTACGACGATGGACACGCTGGTGTCCCTCGGGACGCTGTCTGCGTACGCCTGGTCCGTCGTGGCCCTCGCGTTCCTCGGCGCCGCCGAGGGCGGCGTGGCGATGGGTGGCGTCTTCGGTGGGGGGGATGCCGCCCACGTCTACTTCGAGACGGCGTCGGTGATCGTCGCGTTGGTGTTGCTCGGGCGCTTCGTCGAGGCCCGGGCCCGCCGCCGGTCGGGTGACGCGCTGCGCGCGCTGCTCGAATTGGGCGCGAAGACCGCCCGGCTGGAGAGCGGCGGGGAGGTGCCGGTCCAGAGTCTGCAGGTCGGGGATCGGGTCGTCGTGCGGCCGGGCGAGAAGATCGCTACCGACGGGCGCGTCGTCGACGGCTCCTCCGCCATCGACGTCTCCATGCTCACGGGCGAGCCTGTTCCCGTCGAGGTGAGCACGGGCGACGTGGTCTTCGGCGCCACGGTCAATACGTCCGGACGCCTCGTCGTCGAGGCGACCAAGGTGGGCGACGAGACCGCCCTGGCGCAGATCACCCGTCTCGTCGAGGAGGCCCAGGGGTCGCGGGCGACGGTGCAGCGTCTCGCCGATCGGGTGTCGACGGTTTTCGTTCCTGCTGTGATCCTCGTCGCGTTCGGGACTCTGGCGGCATGGCTGCTCGCCGGGCAGGCCGCCAACGCCGCGTTTACCGCCGCCGTGGCCGTGCTGATCATCGCGTGCCCGTGCGCGCTCGGACTGGCCACGCCGACCGCGATCATGGTCGGCACCGGTCGGGGGGCCCAGCTCGGCATCGTCATCAAGGGCGGCCAGGTCCTAGAGGCGACTCGCACCGTCGACACCGCCATCCTCGACAAGACCGGCACGCTCACCGAAGGCAAGATGCGCCTGGTCGACGTGCTCACGATTCCGGGGGTCGACGAGGACACGCTCGTGCGCCGGGCGGCGAGCGTCGAGGACGCCTCGGAGCACCCGATCGCCCGGGCGGTCGCCCGCGGCGCGCGGGACCGCGGCATCGAGCCGGCGACACCGTCGTCGTTCGAGAACCTCGCCGGGTCGGGCGTGCGGGGATCGGTCGACGGCGTCGAGGTGACCGTCGGACGGCGGGAGCTGGTCGGCGCCGTTTCCCCGGCGCTCGAGCGCGCTGCCGCCGCCGCCGAGGCGAAGGGTCGCACGGTCGTGTTCGCGGCGTGGGACGGCGGTGTTCGGGGTGCCCTGGTGTTGGCCGACACGGTGAAGGACACGTCGAGGAGCGCCGTCGCCGAGCTGCACGAGCTCGGTCTCGACACGGTCATGGTGACCGGCGATCGGCAGGACGCGGCCGAGGCAGTGGCGGAGCAGGTCGGCGTCGATGAGGTGATCGCGCGTGTGCTGCCCGGGCAGAAGGCGGATGTTGTGCGCGTCCTGCAGGCGCACGGGCGGCGGGTCGCCGTGGTGGGCGACGGCGTCAACGACGCCCCCGCGTTGGCGCAGTCCGACCTCGGCATCGCCATCGGCACCGGCACCGACGTCGCCATCGAGGCCAGCGACCTCACGCTCGTCTCGGGCGACCTGCGCGCGGCCGCGGACGCGATCGCGTTGTCCCGCCGGACCCTGGCGACGATCAAGGGCAACCTGTTCTGGGCGTTCGCGTACAACGTCGCCGCCATTCCTCTCGCGGCGGTCGGGCTCCTCAACCCGGTGATCGCGGCGGCCGCCATGGCCTTCTCGAGCGTGTTCGTGGTGACGAACTCGCTGCGCCTGCGCGCGTTCCGCGGCTTTCGCCGCTAGCCCCGTTCTGCGATCCAGCGTCCGAGGAGCGTGGCCTCGGCCTCGGCGTGCTCCTCGAGGCCGTCGACGATGGCCCGTTCGACCCGGCCGCCGACGAGCGGGACGTGGACGGTGAGCTCGCCGGTGACGAGCCGGCGGGTGCTGTCGCCCAACGGCTCGAGCGTCACGTCGTACGAGGCTTGGAGCCGGTCGGCGTAGTTGTCGGGCAGGATGCGGTGGCGGCTCGTGTGCGTCGTGAGGTCGTAGCGAGCGTCGTCGACCCAGGTGAGCTTGCCGGGATCGACGACACGCGTCACTGCTCCCGACAGCTGAGCGGTGAATCGGTAGCGGACGCGCTGGTGGGCGCGGTCGCCGTCACGCGAGATCTCGAGGACCTCGGGTGCGCCGAGCTTCGGAAGCTCGGCGGTGGCGGCGATGAAGTCGCGATCGAGCAGGGCGGCCTCAACGGCCGCCAGCGGCGCCGGGATGTGCTGGTCGATGCGGAATCTCACGGGGCCCCATCTCGTTCGCCTGCACTACATCAGCCCCCTACGCTCGGGCGCCAATGGCCAAGATCAGCGACATCCTTCAACGAGGCCTCAGCTTCTCGTTCGAGTTCTTCCCCCCGCGCACTCCGGAGATGGAAGAGACGCTCCGCACCACGCTCGTCGAGCTCGAGAGCCTCACCCCGTCGTACGTGTCGGTCACCTACGGAGCCGGCGGGACCACGCGCGAGCGCACCCACGAGATCGTGGTCGACATCCTGCGCACGACCACGATGACGGCCATGGCGCACCTCACTTGCGCGGCCCACACGAGGGCGGAGCTCGTCGAGATCGTCACCCGATACCGCGACGCCGGGATCGAGAACATCCTGTGCCTCGGCGGTGACCCGCCGGCCGACCTCGACCTGCCCGTCGGCGAGCTGCGCTACGCGGTAGAGCTCGTCGAGCTGGTGCGCGAGCTCGGCGACTTCTCGGTCGGCGTGGCCGCGCATCCCGAGCCGCACCCGAAGTCGCCGACGCGGGCGACCGACCGTTACTGGACGGCGCGCAAGCTCGAGAAGGCCGATTTCGCGATCACGCAGTTCTTCTTCGAGGCTGAGCACTACTTCGACCTCGTCGCGGGGTTGCGCGGCAACGGTGTCGACAAGCCCGTGCTGCCCGGGATCATGCCGGCCACGAACCTGCGGTCGATCACGCGCATGGCCGAGCTCCAGGGCTCCGAGTTCCCGCAGTGGCTCGCCGCCAAGCTCTACGCCGTCGCCGACGACAAGGAGGCAGTACGGGAGGTCGGCATCGCCGAGGCCACGAAGCTGTGTCAGGCGCTGCTCGACGGCGGCGCGCCCGGCCTGCACTTCTACACGCTGAACCGCTCCACAGCGACGCGCGAGATCTTCGCCCGTCTGGGCCTGCGCGAGGGCGTCGGCTGAGCCTGTACGTCTTCTGCGCTGGAGAAGCCCGCTACTGACGGGTCAGCGAGCGCGCCAAGAGATGTGCTTGGGGCCGCCCGGCCGCGCCGGGCCCCTGCGCCTGGGCGCGAACCGCTCCGCCCCGCTCCACGACCGGCGCTCGTGTGTGTCGACGTCGATGGACGGCGGCCGGCGCGCACCTTCGCGCTCCTGGAAACGCGAGCGCACTTGCGCGTATGCCTCGTCGAACCGTTCCCACGCCTCTTGCGTCACCGTCGCGGCGACCGCGTCCGCGAGCGCGCGTAGCGAGACCGCGAGGATGATCACCTGCGACTGGGCCGGCGCGCGCCATACGACTGGCTCCTGCTCGCGCACGGGCGCGGGCGCGGCGCGTCCCGACGTCGCCTGCGCGACCGTGACCGGCTCTGGCATGACGACCCGCTCGGGCATGACGACCGGCTCGCGCATGACAACCGGATCGCGCATGACGACCGGCTCGGGCGTGGCGACCGGCTCGGGCGTGACGACCGGCTCGGGCATGACGACCGGCTCGGCCATCGTTACCGGTTCGTCCAGCTCGTACGCCGGTTCGTCCAGCTCCTCCACCCGTTCCGTCACGACGACCGGCTCGGGTTCTCCGTTCGACAGTGGCGCGTGGCCGTCGGCGAGCGTCGATTCGGTCCAGCTGATCTCCCCGGTCAGCGTGGCGTACGGATCGGCGTGGTCGACGTCGTAGCCCTCTTCGCGGAGCGCTTCCATGTCGATCGATGACCACGACGGTGTGTCGTCGGCAGGATTGTGGGCGGCACCGCGCACCTCGGCGAACGCCCGATTCATCTCGTCTTCCTCTCGTCGCGCATGCCTGATCGTTCCCACGACCAGGACACCCCCGGCGACGAGCAGGCCGATAAAACCTCCCAGCAGGATCGCGAGAGCCATGAGTTACCCCTCCTCCGCCGCTCTCGAGGCGCACATTCTTATTGGTGTAGAGCCGCCCCGTCGACAGGAGGACCCCGGGGGCCGGGAGATGGCGGAGGGAGTGGGATTTGAACCCACGGTGCCCGGAGGCACAATGGTTTTCGAGACCATCCGATTCGGCCGCTCTCGCATCCCTCCGGCGGGGCAGTGTACGAGATGTCCTTTGGCGGCCAGCCCCGAAAGGAGACGCCCATGGTGCCGGTATCGGAATCCCCGCGATGGCGGGGCGTCAACCATCTGGCGCTCGTGACCCCTGACATGGACGCCACTGTCCGCTTCTACGCGGGCGTGCTCGGGATGCGAGTCGTGGCGACCACGAGGGCCGGGCCCATGCGCCACTACTTCTTCGAGATCGGCCCCCAGAACACGGTCGCGTTCTTCGAGATCGACGGGATCAGCACGTTCGCCAAGCCCGCCGGGGCCCCGCCGTCGCGGACCATCCAGTTCGACCACCTGTCGTTCAACCTGCCCGACGAGCGAGCGCTCCTCGATCTGCGCCAGCGGCTGCTCGACGCCGGCTCCGAGTGCACCGAGGTCGTCGACCACGGGTTCGTCCGCTCCGTGTATTTCACCGACCCCAACGGCATCGCGCTCGAGGCGTCGTGGTGGGCGATCGACGCCACCGGCCGTCCCGCGGACTACTCGGACGACCGCGTCTTCGCCGATCCCGACCCCGTCCCGGCGGTCGACGAGCTGCGGCGTCACGGGCAGGTGCTCGAGTCGCCGGTGACCCGCCTGGTGGGCGACGAGATCGTTGACCCGGTCTGACGACGCCGGATCCGTCACCTGCCCCATTCGGCAGCGATCGAGCCAACGGGTCAGCGGCGTTCGGCGAAGAACGCGGTGAGGAGCGCGCCGCACTCGTCGGCGCGCACGCTGTCGACGACGGTCGCCTCGTGGTTGAGGCGGGGATCGGCCGCGAGGTTGTAGAGGCTGCCGAGCGCGCCCGCCTTCGGATCGCGCGCGCCGAAGGCGACAAGGTCGACACGCGCCGCAACAACCGCGCCGGCGCACATCGGGCACGGTTCGAGTGTGACCACGAGCGCGTACCCGTCGAGCCGCCACGAGCCGGCGGCGCGGGACGCATCGCGGACGGCGAGGACCTCGGCGTGCGCGGTGGGGTCGCCGGCGAGCTCGCGCTCGTTGTGGCGCCGGGCGACGACCTCGCTCGTGTCGGCGCGGGCGACGACGGCGCCGATCGGGACGTCACCGTGCGCGGGTGCGCGGCGCGCCTCGTCGAGCGCAACGCCCATCAGCTCGTCGAGCTGCTCGCGTTCCACGCCCCGGCAGCGTACGGGTCGTCTCGGCGGAGGGAGTGGGATTCGAACCCACGGTGAGTTGCCCCACACACGCTTTCCAAGCGTGCCGATTCGGCCGCTCTCGCATCCCTCCGGATGTGGAGAGCGGACCGTGCACCCGCCGTCGACCCCGACGCCGCCCGGTGCACTTGCTCGCGGTGGCTCGGGCCAGGCGTACCTGCGGCACACGGGAGGGCCCGCTGAGAGCTGCTTCCTTCCGGACCTGACTCGGTTCGCGAGATCCCGTTGCGCAGGACCCGACCCTCAACGTCACGCGCGGGCCGCTGCCGTGCGGCGGCCGAGCCTCGGGCGGGGATTCAGCCCCCCGTACGTGGATTGGGGGTACAGGGCACCACGGGCTCCCCGCCTAGCACGGTCCGCGGCGCGAGGGTAGCAATCGCCTGCGCGATCAGCGGCGGCCGCGCTGCAGCTGCACCGAGAGGCGCTGCATGAGATCGCCGTAGTGCGTGAGCTCGGTGACGGCTCCCGGGCGCCCGCCGGGCGCGTTGCGGTACTCGGGGATGCCGACCGCCGTCACGAGCATGCAGGGCGCCTTCGTGGCGAAGAACCGGCGCACGGGCTCGTCAAAGAACGTCAGCCCCGTCGCGCCGCAGTCGAGCGTGAAGGCCGCGAGAGAGAGTCGCCCGGAGGCGATTCCCGCCTCGAGTTGCGCCACCCGGTAGCCGCGGGCGCCCAGGGTGCCGAGCACGGCGTCGAGAGGCGCGCAATGGAAGGCGGTGTACGCCGAGTCGCCACCGAGCGGCTGGTCGAGGCACAACTGCTGTGTGATGTCACGGAACTGGCCCGGGCGCACGAGCTCGAGATCGCCGTCGCGCCAGCGGTAGGCACCGGGGTCGACACCGTCGACGCCGTGCACGGAGAGGTTGTGCTCGAGCAGGCTGGTACCGGCGACGGCGAAGTCGGCGGGCACCGGTCGGCCCGCGTACGCCATGCCCCAGTGGAGGAGCGGTGCCGGCGCCGTCTCGCGTCGCATGATGCGGGTCGAGCCCCGCCGCAGGATCACTTCCTCGATCGAGCCGACCACACCGGCCGGCAGGGGGTCGATCGGTGTGCGCGCCGGGACGCCGGCGACGGCGTCGGCACGCCATTCCTCCACCGCGACGGCGTCGGGGAGTGAGCCGGCGCGTTGGGCCTCCACGATCAGCGGGAACTCGACCGGGCGTGGCGAGATGGGCTCGACCTCGACGTCGAGCGGCGGGAGGTCGCTGCGCACGGCCGGCGGCGCGGTCGCCTCGACCGAGACGAGCGTGAGCGGAAACTCGGTATGGCCGTCGACACCGACGAGTCGCGCCACGTCGTCGTCGACGAAGCTCGTCCACAGCCGGGCGTCGAGGCCGCGGTCGTCGGCGACGGCCAGGAGGTTCGCCAGCATGGTGCCGGCGTCCCAGTAGAGATGGCGGAAGCCGCGCTCGCCGTACTTCCAGGCCGTGCGCCACGGGATCCCGGTGAACACGAAGGTGCACTGCTCGTCGCCGCCGAAGCGACCTTCGCGCAGCGTCGTGAGGGCGAACTCGAGCGGCGCGAAGTGGTGCACGCCGTCGGGAATGCCTTCGACGCCGGCGCACATGACGTACACCTCGACCGGGTGCAGGTTCCCGGCCGACATCGCGGTCCGGAAGTACGTCCGCTCCTCGAACGCCCGCGACGAGCTCGCGCGCGTCACGCCGGCCGTGAAGAACAGCAAACGTGCCACCGCGGTGTCGTCGAGTCGGCCGGCCGCTCCCGAGTCGTCGAAGTCGTTCGGGAGGGGTGTCGTGTCGAGACCGACGTACCGTTTGAATGGCGCGGGCCGGTTGCCCGGGTCGAGCGGTTGGAAGTCGACAAGACGCGACCGGTCGGTGGGTGAGCCGTGGCGGGTCAGCTCGTGCAGCAACGCCGCGGGTTCGGTTGCGGTCACCGGCCCGGGCGCCGGATCGTGCGCGGCAACTCCGAGAACGGCACGTCGACGTCGGCGCGCGGCTCCGGCGGGAGTCCCAGGACACGCTCGCCGACGATGTTGCGCTGGATCTCGTCAGTACCGCCGCGGATGGAGATCGACGGGCTCGTGAGGAACAGCGTCTGCCACTCGTCGCTGCCGTCGATTCCGGCGATGCCGTCCGCACCGAGGACGTCGAGGGCGAGAGTCGCGGCGGCCTTGAGCCCGGCGCTGCCCCGCAGCTTCGACCCCGAACCCTCTGGTCCTGGCCCGCGCCCCGTCCGTACGGTGTCACGAGCCCGGCGCGCGGTAAGCCGCGCCACCTCGAGCTCGATGATCGTCGCCGCCAGCCGCTGGCGCACGAGCACGTCGGCGCCCACGCCCCTCCGTCGGACGAGGTCGACCAGTCGGTCCTTCAGGTCGGCGCCCCACCCCCCGCCGCCGACCGCCCCGGCACCACGCTCATGGGCGAGCGCGGTGCGGGCGACACCCCACCCTGCGCCGGGGGCGTCGATGCGATCGGTGTCGTCGACCGGCGCGTCGTCGAAGTGGACCTCGCTGAAGTGCGTGTCGCCGTTCATCTGGCGCAGCGGGCTGACGGTGACGCCGGGCGCCTCCATGTCGAGCGCGAAGGCGGAGATGCCGGCGTGCTTCGGCACGTCGGGGTCGGTCCGGGCGAGCAGCAGGCCGCGCCGCGAGTAGTGCGCCCGGCTGCTCCACACCTTGGAGCCGGTGACCCGCCAGTGTTCGCCGTCCCGCTCGGCGCGCGTCGCGAGCGACGCGAGGTCGGATCCGGCGTCGGGCTCCGAGAACAGCTGGCACCAGATCTCCTCGCCGGTCCTGATGGCCGGCAGCCACCGCCCGCATTGCTCGGACGTCGCGTGCGCGACGAGCGTCGGGCCGGCGATCGCCAGGCCGATGACGTACGGGTACAGGTCGGGGACCTCGAAGTGCCCGAGCTCCTGGGCCACGATCGCGGCCTGGGTCGGGGTCGCGCCGAGGCCGCCGTACTCCTCCGGCCACGTCGGCACGGCCCATCCGCCGTCGGAGAGAGCGCGCAGGTACGACCGCCCCGCCTCGACGTCGTCGCTGCCCGCGCCGAGCACTGTCCACACGTCATCGGCGCGACGAAGCGTCAGCCGCGCGTTGAGGGCGGCGCGCACCTCGCGGCGGAACTCGTCAGGATCGCTCACAGAACGCCGAAGCCCTCGTGCAGACGGTGGACGAGCGCGTCGAGGCCCGCGGACGTGCTGACCTCGTACGGCGGCGGTTCGGGCGCGAGGGAACGTAGGCGGTCGGGGAGCGCGGCCACCGAGGCGCGGCAGCGGTCGCGCAGCACGTCCAGCGGCTCCGCGGCGTCGACTCGCCGGCCGCCGCGCATCACGGGACAGAGCACCGGACGACCGTCGCCGACGATCTCGTCCTCGAGCGCGAGGACGTCGGATCGCAGCTCGCCGCCGTCGCCGGTGACCCGGAACACCTGCTTGCGGCCCGGCAGCGTCACCTTGTCGGTCGACAGCTTGACCTTCGGTCCGCTCGCGTCCTCGACGAGCTTGTACACGACCGAGACGTAGGGCGCATCGCCGCTCGTCCCCAGCTGGGTTCCGACACCGAAGGCGTCGATCGGCGCGTCCGCCGACGTGAGCTCCGCGATGCGGTACTCGTCGAGATCGCCGGAGGCGAAGATGCGTACGTCGCCGAGGCCCCCCTCGTCGAGGATGGCGCGCACGGACCGTGACAGCTGGTCGATGTCGCCGGAGTCGAGTCGCACCGCGCGTGGCCAGAGCTCGGGCTCGAGCTTCGCCGCCACTTCGACCGCGATGCGCGCCCCTTGCTCGGTGTCGTAGGTGTCGATAAGGAAGATCGCCCGGCCCGGAAAGTCCCGCGCGTACGTGAGGAAGGCGTCCGCCTCGTTGTCGAACCGCATGACGTACGAATGGGCCATGGTGCCGCTGAGCTCGAGACCGTACGTCTGACCCGCGAGCACGAGCGACGTCGCCGCCGCACCGCCGACGTAAGCAGAGCGCGCGGCCTTCAACGCCGCGTCGCTGCCGTGGTCGCGTCGGGGCGAGAAGTCGACGAATGTTCGGCCGTCGCACGCGGTCGCGACGCGGGACGCCTTGGTCGCAATCATCGTCTGGAAGCCGACGCAATTGAGCAGGAACGTCTCGACCAGCTGGGCCTCCACGAGCGGCGCGGTCACCTGGAGGATCGGCTCGTTGGGGAACACCAGCTCGCCTTCCGGGATCGCGCGCACCTCGCCGGTGAACCGCAACGTCGACAGGAGCGACAGAAACGACTCGTCGAACAAGTCGAGCGAACTCAGGTAGTCGAGCGTGTCGGATTCGAAGCGCAGACTCTCGAGATAGTCGAGCGCGGGGTCCAGTCCGCACGACACGAGGTAGCCGCGCCCCGGCGGGAGGTGCCGGGCGAACAGATCGAACGTCGCCGGCTGGTCGAGGTCGTGCGCGGCGTAGCTCGCTGACATCGTCAGCTCGTACAAGTCGACGAACAGCGCTTCGTTCGCGTCGTCGACCTGGCTCATGGGGCGGGTCGCCGTCTCAGACGAGCCTGACGCCGGCCTGCTCGAGGTCGTTGAGGGCGCGATCACCGTCGCCCGGCTCGACCTCGACGGGCCGGGTCGCGTCGGTGATCACCTCGGTGTCGAACCCCATCTCCACCGCGTCGAGGCCGGTCTCCTTCACGCAGTAGTCGGTGGCGAGGCCGGCGATGACCACATGGCCGATGCCGCGGTCGCGCAAGTACTGCTCGAGGCCCGTCTCGCGGCGCTCGCCTGTCGGCAGGTGCGTCATGCTGAACCCCGAATAGCCGTCCTCGGGACCGGTCGCCTTGTGGATGGTCTCGCCCGCCACCTTCAGTTCGGGGTGGAACTCGGCGCCCCAGGTCTCACGGACGCAATGAACGGGCCACTTGCCGCCGAACTTCGCGAAGTGTGGCGTCTCGGGCGGGTGCCAGTCCTTCGTGTAGACGATCGGCACGCCCGCCGCTTGTGCCCGGTCGATCTCCGCGTTGACGAGCGGGACGACCTTCTGGCCGCCCTGGACGTAGAGGTTGCCGTCGGGGTCGGCGAAGTCGTTCTGCACGTCGACGACGACGAGCGCCGTGCCCGGGAGATATTCGATCTCGTTCTCGCTCATTTCCCACCTCCCGCGTCGGAGGCTTCTCACTTCGCAGGGTACTGCTCTCGGTAGAGTCCCAATCGATGGCCTATCAGTCTCTCTATCGGAAGCACCGCCCCCAGACGTTCGGAGGCCTCGTCGGCCAGGAGCACGTGACGGCCGCGCTCCGGAACGCCGTGCGGGAGGGCCGGGTCGGCCACGCCTACCTGTTCTCCGGCCCCCGCGGCACGGGCAAGACGACCACAGCTCGCATCCTCGCCAGGGCGCTCAACTGTCTGAACCTGGGCGCCGACGGCGAGCCGTGCGGCGTCTGCGAGAACTGCGTCGCCATCGCCCAGGGCCGCTTCCTCGACCTGTTCGAGCTCGATGCCGCGTCCAATAACAGCGTCGACAACATCCGCGACCTCACTGACAGCGTGCATCTCGGGATGGGCGCCACTTCGAAACGCAAGGTGTACCTCGTCGACGAGGTGCAGATGCTCAGCGCGGCGGCGTCGAACGCGCTGCTCAAGACGCTGGAAGAGCCGCCCGAGCATGTCGTGTTCGTGCTCGCCACCACGAACCCGGAGAAGGTCCTGCCGACCATCCGGTCCCGCACCCAGCACCTCGAGTTCACGCTCTTCTCGACGGACGAGCTCGAATCGCTCCTGGCCGACGTGCTCTCCCAGGAGGGCATCGAAGCCGACGCGGCGGCGCTGGCCGTGATCGCCCGCGCCGCCGGCGGGTCGGCGCGCGACGCATTGTCCCTGCTCGACCAGGCCCTCGCCCACGGAACCGGCCGCCTCGACGCCGACGCTGTCTCCGATCTGTTCGGGGGCACGCCCTTCGACCTGCGCGCCGCCGTCCTCGACGCCGTGGCCGCCCAGGACTCGGCGGGCGTCCTGATCGCCGTGGGCGCGCTGCTCGACGCCGGCCACGAGCCGCGCCGCATCGCCGAGGACGTGCTGCGCTCGGTGCGGGACGCCTTCCTCCTGAACGCCAGCGGTGGTCAGGTGCGCGTCGACGCGCCAGAGGACGAGCAGCGCCGGCTCGACGAGCTCGGCCAGACGCTCGGCAATACGACGCTCGTGCGCGTCCTCGAGACGTTGGGTCAGGCGGTGGTCGACATGCGCGGCACCGACGCCGCCGATCCGCGTCTGGTGCTCGAGATCGCGCTCGTCCGGCTCACGCGGCGCGAGGTCGGGCCCCCGATCCAGACCGTGATGGAGCGCATCGAGAAGCTGGAACAAACCGTCGCCGGCGAGCGCGACGCAAGCGATGCCGGGACGCGGTCTGAGTCGGCGAATACGCCCGCGGCGCGCGCTCCCGGCGTGACGGTGGGCGCGCTCCGCAAGCGCCGCCCCGAGCCCACGCCCGCGCCTGCCGACGAGCCCACAGACCCACCTGCCGCGTCGGAGCCGTCTTCGGCCGGCGACACGGAGTCGTCCTCCCCGGCGCGCGACTCGGGCGTGACGTCGGTGGACGTCGACGAGGTCATCCTGGCGTGGGCGACCGTACTGCCGGAGTTGCCCGTCGCGACGCGCAGCGCCGTGCAGGAGGCACAGCCGTTGTCGGTGGAGGGTGACGTCGTGACCTTCGGGGTGTCGCCCCGTCTCATCGAAGCGGCGCGGCCCCGGTTCCGGCGCGAAGCCGACACGATCAGAGAAGCGCTGTCGCGGCACGTCGGCAGCAGCTTGCGGTTCAACCTCGTCGAGCACGAGGGGTTCAGCGGGGAGCGGACGGCCACCGACGCGCCGGAACCGCCTCCGCCCGAGGACGAGCCCGAGGACGTCGTCATCGAGGCGGACGAGAGCGCGACCGCACCGGGAGTAGAGTCGACGAGCCCGACGACGATGCTCACCGAGTCGCTGGGCGCCACCGTCGTCGAGGAACGCCACCACGAGTGACCGCCCGCCGGGACCCGGTAGGAGTGGTTGCGAAGCGGAGCAGACGCCGTGCCGAACCAGAAGCAGCTCAACCAGATGATGCGCCAGGTGCAGAAGATGCAGGCCGACATGGCCGCAGCGCAGGACGAGCTCGCAACCGCTCTCGTCGAGGGGTCCGCCGGTGGGGGGAAGGTGACGGCCGTCGTCACGGGCGCCGGCGACGTCCAGGCGGTGAGGATCTCGCCCGACGTGGTCGATCCCGACGACGTCGAGATGCTCGAGGACCTCGTCGTCGCCGCCGTGGGCGAGGCGATGCGCCGGGCACAGGAGCTTCAGGCCGAGCGCATGGGCTCCGTCACCGGCGGCCTCGACCTCGGCAGCCTCGGCGGCGCGCTCGGCTGACCGGAGGTGGCGTCTCCCTTCGAAGGGCCGGTCCAGAGCCTGGTCGACGAGTTGGGGCGGCTCCCCGGCATCGGCCCCAAGTCGGCGCAGCGCATCGCGTTCTATCTCCTGAAGACGGCGCCCGAGGACGCCAAGCGCCTTGCGCGCGCCATCGTCGAGGCGAAAGAGCGCGTCGGCTGGTGCCGTCGCTGCTTCAACTTCGCCGAAGGCGGGCTATGCGCGTACTGCCGTGACGACCGGCGCGACCCGACGCTCCTGTGCGTCGTCGAGGAGCCGCGCGACATCGTCGCCGTCGAACGGACTCAGGAGTACCGGGGGCGGTACCACGTCCTGCTCGGCGCCATCTCACCCATCGAAGGCATCGGACCCGACCAGCTGAAGGTCAAGGAACTGCTCGCGCGCGTGAGCGACGAGGGCGTGCAAGAGGTCATCCTCGCGACCAATCCGAACATCGAAGGCGAAGCGACCGCCATGTACCTCGCCCGGCTGCTGAAGCCGCTCGGATTACGGGTCACGCGCATTGCGAGTGGTCTGCCCGTGGGCGGCGACCTCGAGTATGCCGACGAGGTCACGCTGGGGCGCGCGCTCGAGGGACGCCGCGAGGTCGACGCGTAGGTTCGTGACCTCTGGTCGTTGACTTTCGACCTGCCGACGGATAGGCAGTCCGCGGCCGCACACACCAGGGAAGGCAGGAGAGCATCGATGACCCAACCACAACCCACACCCGCAGCCGGAGGCCGCGGCCCCATCGGGGAAGCGCGGAATCCGACGACGGTGGCCCTGCTGAGCCTGGTCACCTGCGGCATCTACGGCCTGTACTGGGCCTACTTGACCTTCGAGGAGCTGAAGCAGCACAACGGCGAGGGCCTGGGTGGCGGCCTCGGTGCGCTCCTGAGCTGGCTGATCGCCGGCTGGTTCCTCGTGATCGTAGAGATCCAGAAGATGTACCAGGCAGACGGCAGGGAGTCTCCGGTCGAGCCGATCGAGGGGCTCTGGCTCCTCATCCCGATCGCGGGCTGGTTCCTCTACATGAACCGGGTGCAGGGCGCGCTCAACGACTACTGGGTGTCCAAGGGCGCGGCCCCGCTTCCGGCGTAGTCACCGTACCAACGAAAGGGCAGTTCCATGGCACAGCCAGCACCGACTCCTACTCCCAGCGGCGGGCGTCCGCTCGGCAAGCCGCGCGGTTGGGTCGTCGTCTTCTTCCTGGGCCTGATCACGCTGGGCATCTACTGGTTCGTGTGGACGTACAAGACGTTCCAGGAGATGAAGGACTACAGCGGGCAAGGCATCGGCGGCGTCGTCGGCCTGATCCTTGCCATCTTCGTCAACGTCGTGAACTGGTTCATCATGCCGGCGGAGGTCGGGCACCTGTACGGAGCCGAGGGGCGGGAGCCGCCGCCCGTTACCGGCGTCACCGGCCTGTGGAACCTCCTGCCGATCGTCGGCTCGTTCATCTGGCTGGCAAAGACGCAGAACGCGTTGAGCGCGTTCTGGGAGGGACACGGCGCGGTCAGGACGTGACGACAGCGAGATAGCGGGCTCTCGACCGTGCAAGGGACGGCCCGCGGGGCCGTCCCTTGCGCGTCAGCTCGTCGTGACGACGGCGTGCCGTGGAGACGAACGACTAGGCCGCCAGCGCGCGGCTGATCAGCGCCATGCTGCTGTTGTTGTCCGTCGTCACGCCGACGATGATGATCACGACCCAGAAGATCACGAAGATGGCGACGCCGATCCATCCCATGATGATCCCGGCGATCGCCATCCCGCGGCCGGTCTGGTTCGCGGGGTCGCGATCGATCTGGCCTCGGGACATGTACCCGAACACGAGCGCCAGGATCGACGCGACGCCGCAGGCGTAGAACACGAGCCCCGCGATCCCGAGCACCAGCGCCGCGATCGCCAGACCGTTCGTCCTGGGCCCGGTCTGATAGCCGTAGCCGGTCGGCTGCTGCCCGTACGCCGGCGGTCCCGGCGGCGCTGCGGGCGCGCCCGGCGGAGGCGGGGACGCGGGCGGCGGGGTGGGAGGGCTGGGAGGCGGCTCCGGCCCGCGATCGGGAGGCTCGGGCGGTGTCGCGGTCATGTCGGTGAGCCTCCCTCGCCTTCGGGGGGTCGCAAGGGGGCGTAGCGTACCGACGCGACTCGCGGGGGTCTACGTGCAGCGCGTGCGTGGATCCGAAGCGGTCAGCCCGGCCACCGATCCACGGGGTATGCGGACGTCGGTACGACGAACGTGCCTGCCGCCTTGTCGTGCCACGTCTGCTTCTCGTGATCCCACAGCATCCAGAAGTAGCCGAGGTAGCACGGGATCTGGGAGACGACGCCGACGAGATAGCGAATGAACGCGCGGCCGTAGTCGACGCGCCCTCCCGTCGCGGCGTCGACGGCGCGGATGTTCAACAAGCGCATGCCCGGGGTCTGCCCGCTGCTGCTACCGATGAAGTACACGCTGTACGCGATGCCGGCGGCCAGGCTGATCAGGATCTGCGAGGCGATATTGCCGCGGAAGACGAGCCCGATCACCAAGCCGATCACATACAGGATCACACCGTCGATGAGGAAGCCGCCGAGGCGGTACCAGAAGTCGGCGCGCGGTCCCGACGGCCCTGCCGGTGCCCCACCGGGCGGCGGAACGGGTTGTGTCACTAGAGCGGTCTTCCGGTCGCGTATTTGAACAGCTGGAACGCCCACAACGCGGCGAAGAACACGAACACCGCCCACATCGGAATCCGCACCCGCTGCCAGCGCCAGGCGACGAGGAGCACGAGCGCCATCGCCACGACGAGGAATGCGCCTGGGTTGTACGAAAAGGCCGCGCTCACCTGACCGTGCACGAGCGAGGTGACGCCGCGCGTCATCCCGCAGAACGGGCACGGCACGCCGGTCACCGTGCGCAGCGGGCAAGGTGGGCCGAGCGTCGCAGGCAGCCAGGGCCGGACGGCGGCCACGGCCAGCATGCCGGCGCCCGCGAACCGCAACGGCTTGAGGTCGATGGCGAGCACGGCCCTTCCACCGGCGGATGCGGGCGCAGGAGACGCGGGCGTGACCGGGACAGGAGCCGTTGCCGTGCTCACGACGGGGGAGCGTAGTAGCCGGTCGCGGCGCGTCAGCCCCGGGCCGTCTTCGCCGCGACGACACCTTCGAGGAAGCTCTCGGGATGCCAGCCGTCGGGCGCGCCGACGACCTTGGGCCGAACGCGCGCAGCGAGATCGGTCGCGAGGTGGGCGCGGGCGCCCGGGTTGATCGAGAGGCGACGCTCGAGGAACTGCCGGAGCGTCGCGATGTCTTCTGTGCTCACCGCGCTCACGTCCCAATCGAGGTACGGCGCCGCCGCCTGTGGCGGGACGTAGGTTGACGCCGGCGCGACCGGCGGGCGCCGCTCACGTATGACGATCGTGCCGGCGGCGAGATCGCCGAGGCGTTGGTTCCGGCTCGTTGCCAGGATGGAGATGACGCCGACTACGTAGAACGCAGGTAGGAAGTCGATGATGCGGAGGAAGTTGCGCACCGCCGCGGTGAGGAAGCCCTCTGCGTCACCGCCGGCGCGCACGACGCGCAGCCCGGCGGCGAGCTTGCCGATGCTGCGACCGCGGTTCCACGTCTCGAGGATGATGTCGTAGGCGAAGAGGATGAGGAACACGGCGACGAGGTACACCGCGACGGCATAGCCGTTGGAGCCGAGCGGGCCGAGGACGATCGCGAGCGCGAAGATCGCGCCGAGCTGAACGACGACGTCGAGCAGGGTCGCCGCGAAGCGCGAGCCGACGCCGGCCAGGACCAGCTCGAGCTCGACGCCCTCGGGCGTGGCGATGGTGACCCGGTCGTCGAGTGACGCCACCCGGCGAACGTAACAGCGGCAGCAGGAAGGGAGCGGGTCTGAAGCTCGACGAGTTCGTAGAGGCACGACGGGAACGGTGGCGCGAGCTCGACGCGTTGGTCGCACGAGCAGGCCGGCGGGCTGAGTCTCTCGGCCC
Source organism: Acidimicrobiia bacterium (assembly GCA_035316025.1). Lineage (GTDB taxonomy): Bacteria > Actinomycetota > Acidimicrobiia > IMCC26256 > JACDBD01 > JALZAA01. The sequence goes on along the minus strand of DATFXL010000120.1, from coordinate 1,716 downwards.
CGACGGCGTCCGCCGCTTGGGCGCGTTGTATCGGGCGACCGCCGCCGACCTCGCGTTGGCGCGCCGGCGCTTCGCAGGCGACCCCACCGTGGCGCGCCTCGAAGCGCTCGTCGCCCGGGCGCGCCCACTGGTGTACGAACGCGCCCGCCGCGGCGCGTCGTTCGCCGAGTTCGCGACGACCGGCTACTGGCAGCGGGTGCGGGAACGGCCGAGCCTGTTGATCGTCGCGGCGCTCCTGCTGTTCGGGCCATGGGTGCTGTCGGCGGTGTGGGCAGTGCGCGACCCGGGGGCGGCGAGTGGGGTTGTCCCCGGCGAGTACCGGTCGGTCACGGAGCCGAGGGAGCGCGGCACTGATCTCGGGCTGACGACCGACGAGCAGGCCGCGTTCTCGAGCGAGATCTTCACCAACAACATCCGGGTGACGATCGTCGCGTTCGCGGGCGGCATCGCGGCCGGCATCGGGACCGCTGCCCTGCTCGTCTACCAAGGTGTGCTGTTCGGCGCGATCACCGGTCTTTCGATCTGGGCCGGGAACGGCGTTCCCTTCTTCGAGCTCGTGACCGCCCACGGAGTTCTCGAGCTGTCATGCGTCGTCGTCGCGAGCGCGGCGGGGCTGCGCATGGGATGGGCGCTCGTAAGCCCCGGTCACCGCCGCCGCGGCGTCGCGCTCGCGGCCGAGGCCCGCGTCGCGGTCGAGATCGTGCTCGGCACCGCGCCGTGGCTGGTGCTGGCGGGCCTGGTCGAGGGGTTCGTCACGCCGCGCGGCCTCGGCCTCGGCGCAGTGATCACGATCGGCGTGACCCTCGGCGCGATCTACTGGGGCCTCGTCCTCTGGCGGGGACGCCCGACATCGGCATCGGGCGGTTACAACCGCGCCCGTGCCTTCGCCGTGAGGTAGGCGCCGACGCAGGCGTTCGGGAGGACGTCGGGGCGCGCCTCGACCACGTCGGCGCCGGCGCGCCGCAGCTGGGCCACGACGCGGGCGCGGGCGTCGAGCACGTCGAGCGCGACCGCGGCCGCGTAGGCGTCGGCGGGCGACTGCGGCGGCGCGTGCACCAGCTGCTGAAGGTCGGGGTCGGCGACGGAGGCGACGACGACCGCGTGCCGGCGGGCCAGCACGGGCATCGCGTCGACGAGCGGCTGCGCCGCCGCTTCCTCGAGCAGGTCGGTCAGCACGAGCACGAATGCGCGCTTCCCGGTCCCTACGGCACGGAACGCGAGCTCGTAGTCGGAGTCGACCATCGTCGGCTCGACGTCGAAGACGGCGCGCACGACGGCGTCGCCACCGCCTCGAGCCGGCGGCAGCCGCCGCCGCAGCTGGGCGTCGAACGCGATCACGCCGGCCCGGTCGCCCACTTCGTCGGCGACGAGCGCGACGGCGGTGGCGGCATCCACGGTGGTGTCGAGCCGGGTGCGGTCGCAGAGCGGCGCCGCCATCAGCCGGCCCGTGTCGAGGAGGCAGACGACATCGCGGTCCTGCTCGACCCGGTACTGGTTGCTCATCGGCCGGCCGAGGCGGGCCGTCGCCCGCCAGTTCACCTGGCGGATGTCGTCGTCGGGCAGGTAGTCGCGGATCGACTCGAAGTCCGTGCCCAGCCCGAGGGGGCCGCGCGTCAACCGTCCGGGATCGCGGAAGCGGCCCTGGCGGACCGCGAGGACGAGCCGCCACGCCGACGGCAGGTCGGGGTACACGAGTACCTGGGCCGGATCACCGCC
>DATFXL010000119.1:0-3387 GCA_035316025.1 Acidimicrobiia bacterium | reverse complement strand
CGAGCGCGTCATCCCGCAGTTCGACTAGGAACCGCGGTGGATGCCGACGCGCACGACGCGGTCGTACGGCAGTCGTTCGAGAAGCAAGCGGCGCTGTTCGTCGGCGACCATTCGCCGTTCGCCCGGCGGCCGGCGTCGCCGCTGGCCTGGTTGGAGCCCGTCGACCCCGACATGATCGTCCTCGACGTGGCGTGCGGCGCCGCCCACGCCGCCGAGCAGGCCTCGCCCCACGTGCGCCAGGTCGTGGGCATCGATCTGACACCTGCCCTCCTGGACCTCGGCGCCGAACGGCTGCGCGGCCTCGGGATCACGAACGTGCTCCTCCAAGAGGGCAACGCCGCGGCACTCCCCTTCCTCGACGCATCCTTCGACCTCGTCATGTGCCGGGGGGCGCTGCACCACTTCGCCGACCCCACCGCTGCCATCACCGAGATGGGGCGCGTGTGCCGGCGGGGCGGGCGGGTCGTCGTCGCCGACATGGTTGCGCCGAATGCCGACGTGCGGGACGCGTTCGACGCGCTGCACCGTTGCCTCGACCCGTCCCATGCCGGCGTGCTCCTCGAGACGGAGCTGGCCGAGCTGCTCGAAGCCGAGGTGGGCCCGCTCACCTACGGCGAGACGTCCGACCCGTTCCGGATCCCGGTCGAGCACATCCTGAGCGACGCGGCCGACCGCGACGCGGTGAGGGCAGCGTTGCAAGCGGAGCTCACGGGCGGCGCCGCGACCGGATTCGACCCGGCGGTCGACGACGGCCAGACGCTCGTGTCGTTCACGAACACGGTGATCCACGCGACGAGAGTGGTGGGCTAGGTCGCGACGATGCCCTCGATCACGCTCAGGGTCGACGGCTTCGGCACCCGGCTGACCCCGGTCATCGTCAGCCCGGATGCCGCGAGCAGCGACGCGAACTCATCCTCGTTGCGTTCCTTGCCGCCCGTGCTCATGAGCATATTGAGGTCGCTCATGATCACCCCGAGGAGCGCGAACGACGGCTTCACAGTCGTGGGAAGAACCGGTTCGACGACGAGCACCCTGCCATCGGCCTCCATCGCCTCACGGCAGTTCGAGAGGATCGTCACGCACTGGTCGTCGTCCCAGTCGTGGATCACGCTCTTCATGATGTAGCCGTCCGCACCGTGGGGCACGGATTCGAAGAAGTCCGAGACGACGACGTCGCAGCGGTCGTCGACTCCGGCGGCGCGGAGCCGGTCGGGCGCCTGGGCGGAGCCCGGCGCGGTGTCGACCACCACGCCCCGCAGTCCTGGTGTGGCCGCGACGATCTCGGCGAGGAGGGTTCCGTCGCCCCCGCCGACGTCGACGAGCGTCGAGAACTGCGTGAAGTCGTACGACCCGATGATGCCGGGCGCCTCGCGGCGCGTCCCCTCCGACATGGCCTGATTGAAGTTCCTCGACGTCTCCGGGTTTTCGCCGAACTCGACGAAGGGTTCCGCCACGATGCCCCGTTCGTGGCTCGGCCTCCCCGTCTGCACTCCTGCCATGAGATCGCCCCACGCTCGCCAGCCGTGCTCGCCGCAGAACAGCTGTGTCGTGGCCGCCATCGAGCCGGGAACGTCGGTGCGGAGGAGCTGCCCCATGTCGGTCAGACCGAAGTGTCGGGGTTCGGTCTCCTCGAGGATGCCGAGGTATGCCAGCGCGCGGAGAAGCCGGTACAGCGACGGCGGATCGGTCTCGGTGGTTGCCGCGAGCTCGTGGATGCTTCGTGGTCCAGCGGCGACGAGGTCGGGGATTCGCAGCCGCACCGCGACCGACAGCACCGCCGACGGGAAGAACCCGAAGATGAGCTGCTGCAGCATGGGTCGGAGTGCTTCGTCCGAGTCAGCCATCGTGTGTCACCGCATCGCCGGCCGTGCCTGCGAGAAGGTCCAGCGATTTCCCTCGAGGTCGTCGGCAACGTAGACCGTCGATCCCGGGTATGCGTGGAGCTCCTCGACGATCACCGCACCGTTTCCCTTCGCGCGCGCGAAGTGCGACTCGAGGTCGTCGACGTACACCCACGGCACATGCGTCCGGACATCGCCGCTCCGTTCGCCATCGAGCTTGAACACGTTCAGGATGGCGTTCCCGATCCGGAACTCGATCCACGGGTGCCCGTACTCGCCTTCGGGGAGCGGGTCGGGCCCCTCGGGGAGGTCACCGGCCGGCTCGAAGCCGAAGACGTCGGCGAGCCATCGCGCGGCGGCCGCGGGTCGGGCGTAGTAGAGGCCGAGCGACAACCGGGCGATGTCGATCTGCTCGTGCGGGGCCTGGTCGCGCCGCGCGCACCAGGAACCGAACCAGTTCGGGACCACGCGGCTCCAGGCCGTCCCGCCCTTGTCGGCACCGCCGGACGGGATGACGTGCTCCACGGTCACGCGCGTCCCGTGATCAGTCGGCACGAAGCTGACCTCGGTCTGCACCTCGTCGAGGCTGCTCGCGAAAGCGAGCAGCGCGCCGGGCTCCCAACGCGTGATGCGCGCCCGCTCGAGGACCTCGCCCGCGGCCCGGTCGTCGAGGACCTCCATGATCCGACCGCCCACGCCCGCCTCGCATCGCACCTCGACGACCCTGCCGCCGTCACTCCAGAAGTTGATCGGACCACGCACCCACCACAGGTCCATCTCCTCGGTGAAGGCCCTGAACGCGGTGGTGGCATCCACCCGCACCTCGACTTCCGACGACACCATCTGCGCGTCCGTCATCACTCCCCCTCGACGTGTCGTTTGAACGATCGCAGCTGCTGGTCCCAGAGCGCTTGGAGTTGATCGAGCCACGCCCGCAGCGCGACCACGGATTCCGGCCGGACCCGGAACACACGCGCCCGGGCGTCGTCCGCTGGACGCTCGTCGGTGACCACGCCGGCCCGTAGGAGCACCCGCAGGTGCTTGCTCATCGTGGGCGCCGACGTGCCGAACGCGTCGGCGAGCTCCCCCGCCCGCCGGGGACCCGAGCTCAGGAGCTGCACGACGCCGAGGCGCGTCGGCTCCGCCAGCGCCGCCAGCACCGGTGTCAGGTCGTCCCCGAGGTCCGTTGCCATGCCGGTAATAGTTATCTTATTCGGCAACCATTGTCAAGGCCCGATCGCGTGCTCCGCTTTGCTCGCGCCGGGGCGGTCCGAGAACGATGCGACCGGTGCTCGACGACGACATGAAGCGAGTCCTGCAAGGCCAGCGCCTGGGCTACGTCGCGTCGGTCTGCCCCGATGGGACGCCCAACCTCTCCCCCAAGGGAACGACCGCGGTCTGGGACGACGACCACCTCGTCTTCCTCGACATCGCGTCGCCGGGGACGGTGACGAACATCGAGGCGGGCAACCCGGTCGTGGAGGTCAACGTCGTCGACCCGATCCGGCGCAAGGGCTACCGGTTCAAGGGCCGGGCCGAGGTGCAC
>DATFXL010000118.1:0-15658 GCA_035316025.1 Acidimicrobiia bacterium | reverse complement strand
GCCTCACCTCCACGTGACCGAATGAGGTCGGCGACCTGTTCCGCGATCGTGGGGTCCTTTCCGAACCCCGCAACGTCGGTCCCCAGGTCGTTCACCACGACCCCGGCATCGCGTTCGGCGAGAAGTTCCGCGTATGCCCGCCCCAGCCCGCGGGCTGCCCCCGTCACGACCGCGACCTTGCCATCCAACGAAATTCGTTCGGTCATCTCGCCCTCCGCTTCGGACAGTACGTGGGGGGGTCCTCACATGGCAGCGATGCAAAGGCTCTTCGACAACATGGTGATTGGTGGCTCCCACCACAGCGTCGGACACACGCCGACCTTAGCCACGGCCCCAAGGTGCTCTGGTTTGGGTGCGCGCTCACTCGGACGGAGGCACCACGGGCGTAGCCAGTACCAACGCGACGTCGTCAGGACTCGCGTCACGTGTTGATCTTCGAGGTAGCACAGATTGCCCGTCTGGTGCCCGTAGCACACCCAATCGTCAAAACGTCGCCCGACAAGGCTGCTCAGTCGGGTGCGTATACCCAAGCGCAAATCGGCAGGTCGGCGTGGATCGGAAAGCACGGAAGCCTCAGCGCCATACGCGGACCGGGGCTCCGCGGTTATGGCAAATTATGTGCAGCGCGTCCGGCGTGGGGCCTCGCCCGGCGACGGGGTTTTCGTTCCGGTTTCTCCCGCCTGCCCGCTGACCCGACCGAACCGGATGACAGTCAGCCCTGGCACCCGCGCCGGACGTGGAGTCTGCCGAACGGAGCATCGGCGACGCTGAGGGAGCTGTTGTCCACATCGTCCGCTCGCACCGAGTGCAGGTTCTGATGCGGGTGGCGCACTCAGGGTCCCGACAACATCGCCTGGGAGGTCGAACGATCTTTCCTACGCCACCAACTGAGCCCAGGCTCTCATCCTGTCCTGGTGGGACGCGGACGTTACGAGGCGGGTGGCTGCACCGTTCGATCGGCACCCGATGTCGTGGGTGAGGTCGACGTCGCGACGCCCGGCTGGGCAGCACGTGCCTCTTCATCGAGCCGTCGGCGTCGTTGCTTGTTCCGGTCGGTGACCCAATCGATCGCGGCTTTGAGGAATAGTGCTACGAACCCGTAGACGATCATCGCGAAGAGGACCGACGTGTCGAGCACTGATTGCTTGCCGAACGTGATCGGCTCGAAGAGCCCACGGAACGGCGACATCGTCCGCTCGACCGATCGGTAGACCCATTGCGCGAACCCGGCGTCGGGGTTGGCACCGAACAGTTCAAGGATGAAGGCGAGGACCAAAAGGACGAGGCTCACGATGACCCAGGCGTAAACGAACCACAGCAGCACTTTCGCAATGGTTCCTACTGTGACCTGTGCATCACGCTGCGGCATCGCAGTCCTCCTATGCGTCGCGTCGCGTCGTCGTGCCCTCCCGGCCGGCCGGAGCCTACGCCTGCACCCCCCTGAGTGCCGGTGGCGGCGCGCCTGGTGATCGCAATCGGCGCGCACCTGCTGCTGGAGAGTGGATGCCGTTCACGCTCGTGCGGCGGGCGGGGCGAGATCGAAGGCGATGAGCGCGACGAGCGCGCCCAGCGGCAGAAGAAAGCGACCACAGGTCCCAGCGGAGCGCGATGAGCGCGCCAAGGACGCCACCGACGAAGTAGCTGATCCAGACGCCGCCATGGAGGCGGGCGCGGCGGAAGGCGACCTGCGCCTCGTCGTCGGGATGGGGTGTGGCGCCGGCTCGACGAAGGTCGCGCCGCGCATACCAGGCGTGGACGACCTCTTCGCCGACGTAGGTCAGCATGCCCGTCACAAAGGTGGTGTGGACGGGAAGCCCGGCTACGCGCCGCAGCGCCACGTTCGGCAGCGCCATCGCCAGCACGACGACGATCGCGAGCAGGTAGTAGTCCCACGAACCGGCGGACGCGCCTTCGCTGCCGACTACGGCACGCCCCGCGAGCATGAACACCAGGAGGAGGGCGGCTTCGATCCCGAGTAGCCGCGCCGGCACCGGGATCGACCGTCGCCGGAGCGCCTCGACGAAGGCGATGCCGCCCACGACGCCGAGGATGAACGCGACGATCGGGACGAACCGTTGGGCGGCGAGATTCCAGTCGTCGCCGCCCACGAAGACGCCGAGGCGGACCGCGTTCCCGCTGATGTGAGCGACGAAGAGGCCGGCCAGTGTGAGGAAGCCCACCGCGTCGACATAGCCCGTGACCCAGGCCAGCGGGAACGCCATGCCGTACGCGGACGGCGGGATCTCGACGTCGGGGTTGGTCATGCGCCTTTCAGCTCGCTCGGTTGGATCGGTGCCGCACGGTAACGGGAGGACCGAGGTCCTAGGTCTTTCGACCGAGGCAAGTCCGTTCCCCGGCCCGATGTGACGATCCGGTTCCCTCCGTACCTTCCTCACGACAACCTGATCCTGATCGTGAAGAACCGATCCGGATCAAGAAGAACCGGATCCGATCAAGAAGAGAAGGAAGAGACAGGAAGGAAGCGCGTCATGGCCCAGCGTGCCCTGATCACCGGCGCCTCACGGGGACTCGGCCTCGCCCTCGCCCGCGCCCTCACCCACGCCGGCTGGGAGCTGATCGTCGACGCCCGCGGCGAGCACGAGCTTCGGGCGGCGACCGCCGACCTCGGGCCCGCCGCTGTCGTGCATGCCGTGCCCGGCGACGTCACCGACGAGGCGCACCGCCTCGACCTCGCCGCCGCCGTCGACGCCCTCGGCGGGGACCTCGAGCTCCTCGTCCACAACGCGAGCCGGCTCGGTCCGAGCCCGCAGCCATTGGTCGCCGACTACCCGATCGACGAGCTCGAACGGGTCTACGCCACCAACGTGTTCGCGCCGCTGCGGCTCACCCAGCTGCTCGTCCCCTGCATGGGCACGGGCGCACGGATCGTGTCGATCACCTCGGACGCCGCCGTCGAACCGTACGCGGGGTGGAGCGGCTATGGCTCCTCGAAGGCGGCGCTCGAGCAGTGGACGCGAGTGCTCGCCGCCGAGCGACCCGACGTGCGCGTCTACGTCGTCGACCCGGGCGACATGCGCACCCGGATGCACCAGGAGGCGTTCCCGGGCGAGGACATCTCGGATCGTCCCCTCCCGGAGACGAGCGTGCCCGGCTTGCTCACCGTGATCGAAGGCGACCTGCCGAGCGGACGCTACGAGGCCCGGACGCTCGCACCGGTCGGGGTGGCCTCGTGAGCACGATGACCGAGCCCGCGTTCGCGCTCCCCGACGAGCTCATCGCCGACTCACCGGCCGAGGCGCGCGGGCTGGCCCGTGACGAGGTCAGAATGCTCGTGGCGTCCCGGGAGACTGGCGAGCTCAGCGACACGACGTTCCGCTCTCTGCCCGACCGCGTCCGGCCGGGCGACGTCCTCGTCGTGAACACCTCGGCCACGGTGCCCGCCGCCGTGGGCACCGCCGACGGGAGGATCGTGCACTTCTCCACCGAGGTGCCCGACGAAAACGGCACCGGGTGGGTGGTCGAGGTCCGAAAGCCGTGCGGGGCCGGCAGCCTGCCTGACGACACCGCCCGGCCCGGTGACCGGGTACGCCTCGACGGGGGCGGCGCGCTCGACCTCGTCGACCGCTTCCCCGTCGACGGGCCGCCCCGGCTGTGGGTCGCCGAGCCGCACCTGCCCGACCCGGTCCTCCGCTATCTCGCTCGGCACGGGCGCCCCATTCGCTACGGCTGCACGGAGCTCCGGTGGCCGATCGCCGCCTACCAGACCGCGTTCGGCAAGGACCCAGGGAGTGCGGAGATGCCGAGCGCGTCACGGGGGTTCACGCCCGAGCTCGTCACGCGCCTCGTCACGAACGGCGTGGGCATCCTGCCGATCACACTCCACACCGGGGTGAGCTCGCAGGAGGCGCACGAACCGCCGTACCCCGAGTGGTACCGCGTCCCATCCACCACCGCCGAGCGCGTCAACGCCGCCCACGACACCGGTCACGCCGTGATCGCGGTGGGCACGACCGTGACGCGGGCCCTGGAGTCGGTCGCCAGCACCGACGGGCGCGCCGGAGCCGGTGAGGGCTGGACCGACGTCGTCGTGACGCCGGCGCGCGGTGTGCGCGTCGTGAACGGGTTGCTCACGGGCTGGCACGAGCCGGAGGCGTCCCACCTCCAGCTCCTCGAGGCGGTGGCGGGTCGCGAGCTGCTCGACCGCAGCTACGACACCGCCCTCGAGCTCGGGTACCGCTGGCACGAGTTCGGCGACCTGCACCTCATCGCGCCGTAGCAGTCGCTACGTCAGCGGCGCCTCGCCAATGACGTGTCGGTCCCGGAGCCGGTCGATCTCGCCGCCGTCGAGGCCGAGCTCGCCGCCGAGGACGGCGTCGGTGTGCTGGCCGAGCAGGGGCGCCGGCTCGCGCCAGTAGCGATCGGGCCCGGCCGAGAAGCGCATCGGCCACCCCGGGTACTCCTGCTTCCCCACCAGCGGGTGCTCGACCGGCTCGAAGAAGCGACGAGCCCGGAGCTGCGGGTCGTGGAGGGTCATGAACGCCGGGACCATGACGGCCGCGGGGATGCCGGCGTCGAGCAGCTCCTTCACGGCCTGGTCCGGGGCTCGAGCGGAGCACCAGGCCGCGCGCTCCTCGGCCGGCATCGGATCGGATCCGACGTGCACGGCGACCCATTCCTCGCCGTTGCCTTCACAGCGGTACACCCCGCTCTCACCGCGGCGGCCGAGTAGCTCGCCGTACGCCGAGTACTCGGCGACCTGCTCCGCCGTCATCGCCGCCGCCACCTCGATCATCGGCATCTCGACCAGCTGGCCTTCACCGGTGCGGTCGCGATGCTCGAGCGCGGCCACGAGGGCGGTGGCGGCGTGGACGCCGACCGCGGGGTCGACGAACCCGCCGGGAATGATGGGGGGGCCTCCCTCGTACCCGGTTCGCCACGCCATCCCGGTGATCTGCTCCATCGTCTGCGCGAAGCCGGGCCGGTCGCGCCACGGGCCTTCGAGACCGAACGCGGGCAGCCGCAGGACGACGACGTCGGGACGGATGGCGCGCATCGCGTCGTAATCGAGGCCGAAGGAGTCCATCACGCGCGGGGTGAAGTTCTCGCACACGACGTCGGACCGCGCGATGAGACGCTTGGCGATCTCGAGACCTTCGGGTTGCCCGAGGTCGAGCGTGATCCCGCGCTTCCCGAGATTCGTCGCCGCGAACAAGCCCGACATCTCGTAGTACTGCGGATTGTCCTTGGGCCGGACGGCGGCCGAGAAGCGGATGCCGTCGGGGCGCTGGACCGACTCGACCTTCACGACGTCGGCGCCCATGGCGCTGAACCACGCCGTGGCCGCGGGGCCGGACCAGAAGGCCGTGAAGTCGAGCATCGAGACGCCGGCGAACGGGCGCGACCCCACCGAGCCCGCGATGCCGGCGACGGGGCGCGGCTCGGGCACGGGCGCGCCGGTGTGCTCACCAAGGCGCGGCGCGGGTGTCATCACGCGGTCGTGCACGGCCGAGAATCGGAACGGCGCCCGCGGGCGCAGGAATCCCGCGGCCGGCTGCTCGACGAACGCGTGCCGCGCCGCGAGCTGCGCGAACGACGGCAGCAGCTGTCCGTTGCCGACCACGGCCGCCGGCACCCGGTCTTCGGCGCACAGCTCGACGACCTCGTCGGCGGTGTGCTGCATCGTCCAGCCGCGGAGCATCTCGTTGACTTCCTGCGCGCGGCGGAAGCGTCCGAGCATCGTCGTCAGCTCCTCGTCGCCGGCGAGGTTGTCACGACCGATCACGTGCAGGAGCGCGAGCCACTGCTGCTTCGTGACGGTCGTGATCCCGACGTAGCGGTCGTCGCCCGTCGGCTCGTTGCCGGGGATCATCACCCAGCGGAACGTCCCCGACCTCCCGCCCGGGAACCGGGCCATGAGCGTGGGCACCGTGACCAGCGTGTACTGCATCGCCTCGAGCATCGACACGTCGACGTGCTCCGCCTCGCCGGTGCGGCCGGCGCGCCACCACGCCGTGACGGCACCGAGGGCGGCGAACGCTCCGGTCACGTACTGACCGAGCTCGCCGCCGACCGTGAGCGGCGGGCGGTTCATGTGCCCGTGGTTGGACAGCGAGCCGGACCGCGCCTGGAGCACCTCCTCCGGCAGCGACTGCTCCGAGTCGGGCCCGCCCCGCCCGAACGACGAGATCGACACCGTGACCGGGGCGACGCCCACGATGCGGAGCTCCTCGGCCCGGCCCGGGACGAAGCTCTCGATCACGATGTCGGCGGCGGCGACCCACTCGCGCAGGCGAGCCTGGTCGTCGACCACCACGCTGCGCTGAGAGGTGTGGAGGTATCGGAAGAGCACGCCTTCCGGGTCGCCGTCTTTGCCGACCGAACCCGTCGCCGAGTACCCACGCAAGGGATCGCCCTCGGGCGGCTCCAGCTTGACGACGTCGGCGCCGAGGTCGGTGAGCAGCTTCGAGCAGTACCCGCCGGCGACGCCGAGGGACGTGTCGACGACGCGGAGACCGTCGTAGATCACGTGGGTGAGCCGGCGGCGGGTGCGAACATCGGAACGATCACGCTCCGATCGGGCACCGTCGGGAACCGCAGGCGCCGGAACACGGCCTCGACGGGCAAGTCGGCGGCGAGGGCTTCGGGGTCGCAGTCGACGACGTAGCTGACGATGCGGACGCGAGGGTCCTCCTCGAGCGACACGAGCGCGGTGACGAACGGCACCATCTCGTCGAACGCGGGAAGGAACGCCCGGCGCACGACCGACCACGTGAACACCCGCCCCCGCCCGCTGACGCGGCTCCAAGTGAGCTCCCGGCCGCCGCAGCTCGGGCACTCTTCCTCCGGGTACCACACGAGACGCTCGCACGCGTCGCAACGAGGGAGCACCAACTCGCCGCGTGCGGCGCCCGCGAAGTACTCCGCCGTGCGCGCGTCGGTGAGATCCGGGAGCGGGAAGTCGGCACGCTTCAGCGCCATGGCGTGCTCACCGGTCGGTTCGCAGGATCAGCGTCGACGCGTTGCCGCCGGTGTAGCCGCCGTAGGCGCCGACTTCGCATCCCGGAACCTGCGCCGGTGCGGTCCCCCGCAATTGCTTCACGACCTCGACGACGTGCGCGATGCCGAGCACGTAGGCATGGCTGAGCAGCCCGCCGTGGGTATTGAAGGCGAGACGCCCGGAGTCGTGCAGCAATCCGCCGCTCTCCGCCAGCGCGCCGGCTTCGCCCTTCGGGCAGAAGCCCATGTCCTCGATCTGCATCATCGACACGACGGTGAACGGGTCGTACACCGTGAGCACGTCGACATCGGCCGGCTCGAGCCCGGCCATCTTGAACGCGGGTGGCGCCGCGAACACCTGCGGCGTCGAGGTGAATGCGCGCTGCTGGCTCCAGTGCCCGCCCGTCTCGGCCGTGCCCTCACCCACCCCGGCGACCACCGCCGGTGGCCGCGGCAGGTCGCGGGCGCGCTCGATCGAGGTCGTCACGAACGCGGCGCCGCCGTCGGAGATCAGGCACGAGTCGAACATCCGCAGCGGGTCGGCGAGCATCGGCGAGGCCAGGTAGTCGTCGAGCGTCATCGGCTTCTCGTGCATCACCGCGCCCGGGTGCAAGTTGGCGTGCCGGCGGCTCGCCACCGCGATGGCGCCGAACTGCTCCTCGGTCGTGCCGAACTCCAGCATGTGGCGCCGCATGATCGTGGCGAAGTAGACGGGCTGTGGGAAGAACCCGAACGGCACCTCGAGGTTCTGCTTCAGCGGCTGGGCGGCGTGGGTCTCGCCGGGCCCGCCGGTCATGGACCCGCGCTGGGTGGCCCAGGCGACGGCGAAAACGTTCAGCACGTGGGTCGCCTTGCCCGCCTCGATCGCGCGCGCCGCCAGGTGGGGCGCAGTACCCGCCCACGTCATGCCCCCGCCCCACTGGGACGTCCAGAGGTCGTGACTGGTGCCGAAGTGATCGTGAAAGGCGGCGGCGTCGAAGTCGGCGAAGGCCCGGTTCCAGGTCAGGCCGTCGATGTCGGACGGCTCGAGGCCGGCGTCGGCGATGGCCCGCTCGGCGGCCTCGGCGCCGATCTCGCGGGCGGTGCGTCCGGACGCCTTCGTGTACGCGCTCTCCCCCACCCCGGCGATGGCCGCGCGGCCGGAAACGTCCTCGAGATCGGTAGCGTGGCCCCAGTCAGGACGTTCCGCCATAGGGCCGTCAATGTATCTGAGGGGGGCAAAGCGGAACTGAGCGGATCAAAGTAGAACTGACGAAGCACGAGCAACACTGAGGGAAGCACACAGGCAGAACTGAGCGCAGTACGAGCAAAACTGAGCGCAGCCAAACCAGATCTCAGCGCAGCAACAGCAGATCCGAGCGCAAAGGTGCGCCGCCGCCGTCGTCACGCCGATGTTGGGAACCTGCGACTCCTGGGTAGGTGTGAGCATCTGTGCGTGAAAGGGATGTAGTCGTGACGATGCTGCAACGACTCGAAGACCGATTCAACGAAGTGCCCGCCGATGTCCGCCAGGGTCCGGTCATGTTCGCCGCCGCTGCGCTCTTCGGACCGTTCGTGATCGTCCTGTTCGCGTTGTTCCTCGGCCCCTCGGCATCGGCGCCGGTGCTGTCCATCGCCGCCGCCGTGTTCGTGATCGCCGTAGCCGGATTCGCATGGACGACCTACGGACGGTTCAAGGTCCAACAGGCGGAGAACGTGCGCCGCGAGGAAGCACGCGCTCGTCGCCGCGCGAGCCGTCGCGGGAACGCAACGGGCGCGGGAGAGGCCGTCACGGCACCCCTGGACGACGAAGACCGCGAGCGCCGCGCGTCGTAGCTATCCGTGCCGGAGCGCGAACAGCTCGACCGGCTCGTCGAACCCCTTCAGCATCCGGCGTCCCGCCGCGTCGAACGTCAAGGATGTCGATGCCTCGTCGACTCGCTGGCGCACGTCGGGTGTCACGAGGATCTCGCTGGGGACGGCCAGGTCGGCGATCCTCGACGCGAGGTTCACCACCGGTCCGTAGTAGTCGCCACCACGCGTCAGGATCTCGCCGACCGCGAGCCCACCTCTCGGCGTCACACGCGCTTCTGGTTTCGCGAAGCGATCGACCAGCGACAGCGCGATCTCGCACGCATCCCGTGGGTCGACGGCGACGAACATCACCTCGTCGCCGATGAGCTTCACGACGCGCCCGCGGTGCGACGTCACGATGTCGTACGCCGATCCCTCGAAGCTGTCGACGATCGAGTGCAGGTCCCGCACCGGCAGCTGCTGTGCGAGAGGCGTGAACCCGACGAGATCGACGAATCCCACGGTCACGTACACGGTGACCTTCGAGCTCGCCTCGGTGCGCGCGGCCGTGCTGCGCCGGATGGCGAGCTCCATGTGCGCGCGGAACAAAGTCTCGAGGTGGTCGGTCAGGAGATTCAGAGCGCCGATCGCCTCGAGCTGCGCACGCGCCAGCGCGAGCTCGCCCGCACGAGCCTCTGCGATCGGGGTCTCCACGTCGGCGAGGAACAGTGAGACCGCGGCATCGGCGATGCGGGCGAGAGACGCTCCGAGCACACGCACGAACTGCATCAGCGACGGCTCGGGGAACAGCCCTGTCGTCGACTTGACGAGCTTGAACACCTCGACGTCGCCCGGCGTGTAGACGCGCTCGTCGGCCTCGTCGACCGGGAGCCCGACCGTGAGGCTGAGCTGCTGGATGTCCTCCACGGTCAGGCCCGCGCTCTCGGCCACCTCGCGCATGGTCAGACGATCGCCGGGTCTGAGGACGAGGTCGCCGGCGATCGCCGTCAGGCGCCCGGCTGCGGCGGCGTCCACGATCTGCTCGACGCTGATGCCCCGGTCGGCAAGCCACTCCAGGAGGGCCAATCGGTCAACGGCGTTCGGCGCCGCCGGGTCGTACAGACCACGCGCCTCGTACTCCGCCGCGTCCACAGGCGCGGATGCTACGAGGCATCAACCCCGATCGCGGCGGCCAACGCCGAGGAGCGCCCGTGCCCGCGTCCCCTATCCTGCCGAGTCGTGGGGGGTGACCCGGCGCTCCGGGCCGAGCTCATCGCGATGGCCGACCGCGACGCATCGGCCGGCGGCCCCACCGACGAGCGCCACGGCGAGCGCCTGTGGGAGATCCTCGACGATTACGAGTGCTGGCCAGGACGACGGCTCGTCGACGACGAGGGCGAGGCGGCGGCGTGGATCCTCGCGCAACGGGCCGTGTTCGACCCCGGGCTGCAACGGCGCTGTCTCGAGATGCTCGAGACCGCGGTCGCCTTTGGCGACGCGCACCCTGCGCACTACGCCCTGCTGCTCGACCGGGTGCGCATGGCCGACGGGAAGGATCAGGTCTACGGCTCACAGTTCGTGCGCAGCGAGGACGGCTCGTCGGTCGTGCCCTGGCCCATCGAGGACGTCGAACACGTCGACGTACGCCGCGAACGCGTCGGTCTGACACCGCTCGCCGAACAGGCACGCGAGATGCGTGACCAGTACCAGCGGCGCGTCGCGCCCTGAACGGAGTGGCCGCCTACGCCTCGCCCGGCGTCACGGTCGACGCGCCCCGCCAGCAGTACCACGCCGCCACGCTCCGATAGGGACGGAAGCGCTCGCCGAGCTGTTCGAGCTCGCGTGGCAGCGGCAGGTCACCGAGGCCGTAGAGACGCGCGTACCCCTTGCGAACGCCGTAATCGTCGACCGGCCACACGTCCAGACGGCCGAGCTGGAAGATGAGGAACATCTCGGCCGTCCAAGGGCCGATGCCGCGTACGAGAGTGAGCTCGCGCACGACCTCGGCGTCGGGCCGTCGGGCGATGCGGTCGAGCTGCACCGAGCCGTCGACGACCTTCTCGGCGAGATCGCGGATGGACGCCGCCTTGCTGGCGGAGAGCCCGGCGCTGCGGAGACGGGCGTCCGGCATCGCGAGCACCGCCTCGGGGGTCGGCGAATCGCCGTCGAAGAGCGCCACGAACCGGCCGTGGATGGCGGCGGCGGCCCGTCCCGCCAGCTGCTGGTAGTTGATGGCACGGGCGAGCTCGGCGAAGTGCGGGAGGCGGCCGCGGCCCCGCCGGAGGTCGCAGGGGCCGATGCGCTCGAGCATCTCGGCCATCACCGGATCGAGCTCGGCCAGCTTCTCCGACGCCTCGACCAGGCGCTTCGGCGGTCGGCGCGGGCTCACGAGCCGCACGCTAGTGACACGAGGCCACCCGCTAGCGTGCCCGCCGAAGATCGACCGGACGGCAGGGAGGAGGAGGGAGCCGGGGTGCCCGATGCATCCGACCCCCGTAACCCGTTCGACACGCTTCCGCACCCCACGCACCGCCGGGCGTGGCTCGGGGCGGCGAAGCTGATCGCCCTGCTGGCGGCTGTGGCCGTCGCCTTCGTCGGGTGCGGAGGCGGCGACTCCGGGAAGGCCAGGTCGGCGAAGACGCCGACGGCCACGACGCTCGCCCCCGGTTACACGCTCGTGGCTGAGGTCAAGGGGCCCCAGATCGGCATCTACCACCACCCGTCGGCGGCGGCCCCGTCCAAGACGCTCCCGAACCCCTGGCTGCTGAACAACGAGCCGGACAAGCAGATCCCGCAGGTGTTCCTCGTCGATCAGCAGCGCGCAGACGGCTGGGTGAAGGTGCTGCTGGCCGAACGTCCGAACGGGAGCACGGGGTGGGTGCGCGAGAGCGACGTGCAACTCACGCCGAACCCGTATCGCCTCGAGGTGAGCCTCCGCGACCACAAGATCAGCGTGTTCCAGGGCTCCAACTCGATCTACGAAGGCCCCGTCGCCGTCGGTGCAGCCGACACACCCACCCCGCCCGGGAAGTACTACACGCGTGTCCTGATCCAGGCGCCCGATCCGACCACCGTGTACGGGCCGTTCGCGTACGGCCTGTCGGCACACTCCGACGCGCTCACGGAGTACAACGGTGGGGACGCGGAGGTGGGTGTCCACGGCAACAACGACCCCTCTGTGCTCGGGAAGAGCATCACGCACGGCTGCATCCGCATGGACAACGACCAGATCACGAAGCTCTCCAAGGTGCTGCCGCTCGGGACACCGGTCGAGATCATGAGTTGACCGACACAGCGCGTCAGCGACTCGTGATCGCGGGACTGCACCAGCGTCGAGCCCGCCGCCGTCCCCGTCCGACAGCCGTTAGCGCGCTGGCTCCTCGCCGTCCCCGAGGAGCAGGTCCGTCGCCGTCTCGAGGTCGACGACGACGCGCGCCGGCTCGTCGACACCACCCACCCAACCGATCAACGACGACAGCCAGACCTGCTGCAGCGTGCGGGCCACGGCGAGGTCACGCCCGGTGGGCGGTCCGTCGTGCATGACGCCGGTGATGATGCCGGTCATGATGTCGCCGACGCGCCGGACGACGTCGGCCTCGTCGGCGGCGCCGAAAGCCCGCACCATCGCGCCGGTGACCTCGGGGTGACGCTGGAGCGACGCCGTCCCCCGCGACAGCACCTCGACCACACGGGCCGCCGGAGTCTCGCCGACCGGAGGGCGCGCTTCGAGGCGGGCGGCCAGCGCCTCGATCTCCTCGACCATCGCCTCGAGGAGCAGGCGCTCCTTCGAGGTGAAGTAGCGGTAGACGGTGCCCAGGGCGACGTTGGCCTCGGTCGCGACGTCGCGCATCTGCACGGCGTCGAACCCGCCCCGCTCCGCCAGGCGCAGGGCGGCGTCGAGCACGCGCCGGCGGCGAGCGGCCTGGCTTCGGGCGAGCGCCGTCCCGGGCGCGGGACCGTCACTGGTGGCGGGGGTCGACACCGCCAAAGTGAAACATGTTCCGATTCCGGCGGGCAAGCATCGACGGCGCAACCCTTGGGAGACTGCGGGTATGGGAACCGACATCCTCGACCTCGCCGACCGCATATGGCGTGGCGACGCCGACATGGACGTGCGCAGCCTCTTCGGCCTGGGGGGCGAGCTGGCCGAACTCGGCGACAACCGTGCCTTCGTCGCCGCGTTCTCGAACGTCGCCGCCTTCGCAACCGACGACGGCACGGTCCTCGTCGACACGAGCAGTCCGTTCCTCTCCGGTCGCGTGCACGACGTCCTGACGGAATGGCGACCCGATCCACTGCACACGGCCGTGTACACCCACGGCCACATCGACCACGTCTTCGGCGTCGAGCGCTACGAAGCCGACGCACGCGAGCGGGGCGCCCCGGCACCGCGCGTCGTCGCCCACGAGGCGGTGCCTTCCCGGTTCGACCGGTACATCGAGACGGCCGGGTACAACACGCAGATCAACCGGCGACAGTTCGGCATCGACCGCCTCGAGTGGCCGACGGAGTACCGCTACCCCGACGAGACGTACCGCGACTCGCTCACGCTCGACGTCGGCGGAGTCCGCCTCGAGCTCCGCCACGGACGGGGCGAGACCGACGACCACACGTGGGTGTGGGCGCCGGACTCGCGCACGTTGTGCACGGGTGACCTCTTCATCTGGGCGTCGCCGAACTGCGGCAACCCGCAGAAGGTGCAGCGGTACGCGAAGGACTGGGCGGGAGCTCTCCGCACGATGGCCGACCTCGGGGCCGAGACGCTTCTCCCCGGCCACGGGCTCCCGATCGTTGGCGCCGACCGCGTGCGCGAATCGCTCGAGAGCACCGCAGAGCTCCTCGAGATCCTGCACGACGACACGCTCCGCATGATGAATGCGGGCGCACGCCTCGACGAGATCATCCACACCGTCCACGCGCCCCAGTCGCTGCTCGACAAGCCGTATCTGCGCCCGATCTACGACGAGCCGGAGTTCGTCGTCCGCAACGTGTGGCGCCTGTACGGAGGGTGGCACGACGGTAATCCCGCGCATTTGAAGCCGGCGCCGGACGCCGCCGTCGCCGTCGAAGTCGCCGCGCTCGCCGGCGGTCCCGAACGGCTGGCGGCCCGCGCCCGTGAGCTCACCGCCGCCGGCGAATTGCGCCTCGCCAGCCATCTGGCCGAGTGGGCGGCTGAGGCTGCGCCGGAAGACGAGGAAGTGCAATGCGCGCGCGCCGAGGTCTTCGAGGCGCGGGTCGCCGCCGAAGCGTCGACGATGAGCAAGGGCATCTTCGGCGCTGCCGCCCGCGAGTCGCGCGCCCGGGTCGACGAGGACCGCTGAGCCGGCGGCGTTCGCTTCGGTCAACGTTACGATGACCGCCTTGTCGGAGACCTGGCGCTATGTGGACTGCAGGGACGTCGACGCGTTCGAGAACAACGCGCAGATGGCAGTGCTCGCCCGCTCGGCCACGGACGCGGGGCAGCCCATCCTCCAGACGAGCGTGTGGGGCGCGACGCACCTCAACGTCGGATGGTTCGACGACGTCGACAGCACGCTCGACCTCGCCGCCTGCGACCGCCTCGGGATCCAGGTCATCCGGCGGCCGTTCGCCGGTGGCGGCACCGCGTTCTACGCCCGCGGCTGCGCCGTGATGTGGGGCGTGATGTTCCCGAAGCCGGGCGAGCACGACGACCTCGACGAGGAGATCGCGCGCTTCCAGCCGCTCGTCCTCGACGCCCTCGGCCGCATCGGACTCGGCGAGGTGCACTTCGAAGGGTCGGCCGACCTGCGCTGGCACGGCCGGAAGCTCGGCGGGATCTCGGCGGGCGACTTCGGCCGGATCATCAGCGTGGGCGGATTCCTCAACATCGAGCGGCCCGACCTCGACCTCTACCTCCGGGTCGTGCGGGTGCCGGACGACAAGTTCAAGGACAAGCTCGTCACGGACATGCGGGAGTACGTCTGCACCGCCGCCGAGGTCGCGGGTCATCCGGTCACCTACGACGCGTTCCGCGAATCGTTCCTCGGGGCCGCCGACGACGCCGGCGTTGCGATCGAGGAACGCGAGCTCACCGACATCGAGCGCGGAGCGTTGAAGAAGATCGGCAACCGGATCGCGACGGACGACTCCGTCCGTCGCGTCTCGTCGGAGCGGTTCCGTGCCGACCACACCACCGCGCGCCGTCGCGTCGGCTTCGGGAACCATAAGGGACGCAAGCTGTGCCGCGCCGGCGTGGCGCTGGACGACACGGGGACAGTGGTGGCGACGATGATGGCCGGCGACATGCACGTCTCGCCGCCCGACACGCTCGATCGGATCGCGACCGCCCTCGTCGGCGCAAACGCATCCGAGGATGGTGACGTGCACGCACGGATCGCGTCGGTGCTCGAGTCCGCCGACGTGCAACAGGCCGACGCGACCACCGGCATCACCACCGACGACCTGCACGCCGCGTTCCGCAGGGCCGTCGACGACGCCAAGGAGGCCTCCCCGTGAGGATCGAAGGGTCGACCGTTCTCGTGACCGGAGCGTCGTCGGGCATCGGCGCCGCCCTCGCTCCACAACTCGCAGAGCGGGGCGCGACGGTCGGGATCGTCGCCCGCCGGGCCGATCGCCTGGAAGAAGTACTCGAGCAGTGCCGGCGGCACGCACCCGCGTCGCGCATGTGGCCCGCCGACCTCGGCGACCTCGAACGCGCCGAGGCGGTGGCGCTCGAGGCATGGGACGCCTTCGGGCACCTCCACGCCCTCGTCAACAACGCCGCCATCGCCAAGCGGGTGCATACCCTCGACCTCACCGTCGACGATGTGCAGCACACGATGGACGTCAACTTCTTCTCGCCCATTCGCATGGCGATGGCGTTGCTCCCGCGCATGCAGGCCCGGGGTTCGGGGTTGGTCGTGAACGTCTCGAGCATGGGCGGACGGCTTGGGATCGTCCACGAGGC
>DATFXL010000117.1:0-29362 GCA_035316025.1 Acidimicrobiia bacterium | reverse complement strand
AGGTCAGCCATACACACCTGCTTTACCCCGGGAACGCCACCTCGCCGATCCGGGCGAACAGCTGCGGGTAGACGCCGATCACGAGCACGACGGCCGCCGACAGCCCGAGGGCGATGCCCAGCGCGGGAGGGGTGCGCGCGGGAACGGTCTCGACGCCGGCTTCGGACGGATCTCGGAACCACATTCGCCGGGCGATGGCGGCGTAATAGAACAGCGCGATCACCGAGTTGACGGCGGCGATGACACCGAGCGTGTAGGCAGCGGCCGTCCCGGCGTTGAAGATGGCGCGGAACATCACGAACTTGGCGAACCAGCCCGCCAGCGGCGGCACACCCGCGAGCGCGAAGAGGAACGCCGACATGAGCAACGCGAGCACGGGCTCAGTCTGACCCAGCCCCGAGTACGACGCGATCTCGCCCGAGCGGGTCCGGCGCGCCACCGCGATCACGACCGCGAACGCGCCCAGGTTCATCGCGCCGTAGATGAGGAGATAGATCACGACGGCCTCGAACGCGGATCTCGCCGCGTTGCCGTCGGCGGCCACCGCCAGTGGGGCGAGGATGAAGCCCCCTTGCGCGATCGACGAGTACGCCAGCAGACGGACGATGTTGGTCTGGCGCAGGGCGGTGAGGTTGCCGAGCGTCATCGACGCCGCCGCCAGCGCCCACAGCACCGGCTGCCACGCCGTCTGCGTGCCGAAGAAGCCGAAGTACACGAGGCTGAGGATGGCGACGAAGCCGCCCGCCTTCGACGCCACCGACAGGAACGCCGTCACCGGCGTCGGTGCGCCCTCGTAGGTGTCGGGCGCCCAGAAGTGGAACGGCACCGCGCTGATCTTGAACGCGAACCCGACCAGGGTGAGGAAGATCGCCACCGCGAACAGCGGCGGCAGATCGGGCCGGGACGCGTACTGGCCGATCTTGCTGAGCAACGTCGATCCGGACAGCCCGAAGATGAACGACATGCCGTACAGCATCACGGCCGACGACAGCACCCCGAACAGGTAGTACTTGATCGCCGCCTCGTTCGACTTCGTATCGTGCTTGCGCCAACCGGCCAGGACGTACGTCGGTACCGAGATCAGCTCGAGCGCCACGAAGATCGTGATCAGGTCGCGCGCCGACGCCATCACGACCAGACCGAGGACCGAGCTGAGCAGCAGGAAGTAGTACTCGCCCTGGTAGTAGTCGCCCTCACCGATGTAGTCGACCGAGACGAGCAGCGTGAGGTACGCGACCAGCAGGAAGAAGCCCTTCAGCGCCAGGGCATAGTCGTCCACCACGTACGCGCCGCCGAACATCGTGCGAGTCGTGCCGTCGGCGGCGAGCGTGAGGATCGGCACCAGTGAGGCGAGCACGCCGATCGTCGCGATGCGAGACGTCTGGAACCGCTCGCGCTCGCCGAAGAAGAAGTCGGAGACGAGCACGATGACGATGGTCGCCGTCAGGATCAGCTCGGGCGCGAGCGCGTGGTAGTCGAAGACCGGGCTCACGGCGTCGCCGCCCGCGGCGAGGCGTGCATCATGCGATCGCTCGTGCCATGCCGTGCGCCAGGTTGGTGACGGCGCCGTCGGTGATGCGGAAGATGAGGTTCGGGTAGATGCCGAGCACCACGATGCCGATGAGCAGCGGCGTCCACGCGAGCCATTCGGGCCAGTGCACGTCGTGTACGTGCGCGTGCTCGAACTCCGCTCTGACCCTGCCCATCGCCACCCGCTGGAACATCCAGAGCAGGTAGCCGGCGGCCAGCACGGTGCCGATGGCGGCGACGACCATGTAGACGCGGAACGTGATCTGCGAGATCCCGGCGGCGGGATCGTAGGCGGACAACATCGCGGGGAACTCGCCCCAGAAGCCGGCCAGGCCCGGGAGGCCCAGCGAGGCCATTGCGCAGAAGCCCAGGATCCATCCGAGTCTCGGCGCCTGGACGAGCAGCCCGCCCAGCCGGCTGATCTCGCGCGTCTCGTAGCGCTCCTGCACCGATCCGGCGAGGAAGAACAGCATCCCGGTGATCAGACCGTGGGCGACCATCCCGAAGATGGCGGCGTTGATGCCGAAGTTCGTCAGCGTCGCGATGCCGAGCATGATGAAGCCCATGTGCGCCACCGACGAGAACGCGATGAGTCTCTTCATGTCGCGTTGTGCGAGACAGCACAACGCGCCGTAGATGATCCCGATCACGGCGAGCAACCCGATCCACGGCGCCCAGTCGTGGGCGGCCTGGGGCAGGATCGGCAACGCGATCCGGATGAACCCGTACGCGCCGAGCTTCAGGAGGACCGCCGCCAGCAGCACCGATCCGACGGTCGGCGCCTCCGTGTGCGCGTCGGGGAGCCACGTATGGAACGGGAACATCGGCACCTTGATCGCGAAGCCGAGGAAGAGACCCACGAAGATGAGGTTCTGCGTGCTCGTGACGATGCCGGCGCCGCCCTGGGCCGCGAGCCGTGGAATGTCGAACGTCTGGGGGTCGGAGAGGAAGAAGAGGGCAAGGAAGCTCAACAGCATGAGCGCCGATCCGAACAGCGTGAACAGGAAGAACTTGATCGACGCGTACTCGCGGTTCGGGCCGCCCCAGACGCCGATCATGAAGAACATCGGCAGCAGCACGAGCTCGAAGAAGATGAAGAACAGGATGAGATCCTGGGCGCAGAACGTGCCGTTCATGCCCGTTTCTAGGAGCAGGATGAGCGCCAGGAACGCTTTGGGTGTACGCGGGTCCGGGAAGTGGTCCCATGTGTAGATGACGCACATCACCGTGATGAGCATCGTCATCAACAACAACGGCAGCGAGATGCCGTCGACGCCCAGGTGATACCGGCTGTGGATGACGTCGATCCAGGACTTGTTCACCTGGAATTGGAGCGCGCCGGTCCGGTCGTAGTCGAAGCGCGCCAGCATCACGATCCCGACGCCGAGCGTCGCCAGCGTCGTCGCCAGCGTCGCGAGCTTCAGCGCCCGCTCCTCGGTCTTCGGGATGGCGAGCACGACCACCATCCCCACCGCGGGGAGGAAGACCGCCAGCGTCACCGCCCACGAGTCGAACCAGTCCACGTTCTTCTCCTGCTAGTAGGCGACTAGTAGACGAGCCAGAGCGCCAGGCTGAGCGCCCCGACCGCCGCGAAGAGCGTGAGCGCGTAGCGCTGCACGCGGCCCGACTGGACGTAACGGAGCAGACCGCCGGTCTCGCCGGTGGTCTCGCCCAGGCGGTTCACCGCGCCATCGACCACCTTCTGGTCGATGACGTCGTACGTCTCGCGCGCCGCGGCGACCGTCTCGCGTCCGATGGCGTTGACCACCGCGTCGATGACGTGCTGGTTCACCCAGTAGCTGGCCTGGGCGATCGGACCTCTGATCCCGGCCACGATGACGTTCTCGTACAGGTCGTCGAGGTAGTACTTGTTCTCGAGGAAGCGATAGCCGGCCCGGGCGGCGGCATTCCGCTGGGTGAGATTGCGGAACGGGCCGAGCTCCTCCCGCTGGAACCACAGGTACGCGGCGATGCCGATGCCGATGACGGCCACGGTCACGGACACGACCGCCACCAGGCTGTTGAACGAGGGATGCCTCAGCGGCGGAAGCGCGACTGCTCCCTCGAACCAGTCGCGGAACGTCTCGATGCCGAACGCTTCCGCGTTGAGGAACCCGACGGCGACCGACATCACGGACAGCACGACGAGCGGGACGGTCAGCGTGGGAGGCGATTCGTGCGGCTGGCCGTGCCCTCGGAACTCGCCGAAGAACGTCAGGTAGACGCAGCGGGTCATGTAGGCGGCGGTGAGGAAGGCCCCGACCAGACCGAGGACCAGGAACGCGGTGAAGCCCGCGTCCCCGGCGGTCACGAGAATCTCGTCCTTCGACCAGAACCCGGCGAGCGGGAAGATACCGGCGAGGGCAAGGCTCCCGATGACGAAGGTCACGAACGTGACCGGCATGTACTCGCGCAGCCCGCCCATGTCGCTCTTCATGTCGAAGCTGTGGTGCGAGCCGGAATGGCTCACCGAGCCGGCGCCGAGGAACAGCAGTGCCTTGAAGAACGCGTGTGTGAAGAGGTGGAAGATCGCGGCTACCCATGCGCCGACCCCGAGTGCCATCACCATGTACCCGACCTGGCTGATCGTCGAGTACGCCAGCACCTTCTTGATGTCGCGTTGGACGAAGGCGAGCACCGCTCCGATGATGATCGTGATGCCGCCGATGAGCGCCATCGCGTTGAGCCCTCCGTCGCCGATCGAGAAGCCACGGAAGAAGACGGGATAGAGGCGGGCGCCGAGGTAGACGCCGGCGACCACCATGGTCGCGGCGTGGATGAGCGCCGACACGGGCGTCGGGCCGGCCATGGCATCCGGGAGCCACGTGTGCAACGGGAACTGGCCGCTCTTCCCGATGATTCCGATCAGCAGACACGACGCGCTCACCAGCAGCAGCGTGTGGCTGATGTCGCCGCCGAGGGTCTTGGCGTTGATGGTCGCGATGTCGAACGAGCCGGCGGCGAAGAACAGCACGATGATCCCGATCATCAGGCCGACGTCGCCGACGCGCGTCGTGAGGAACGCCTTCACGGCCGCGTCGGAGTTGGCCTTCTCCTCCCACCAGTGGCCGATGAGGGCGAAGGAGCAGAACCCGACGAGCTCCCAGCCGATGAGCAGCTCGAGCGTGTTGTCCGCCACGACGAGTAGCAGCATCGAAGCGGTGAACAGGTTGAGCAAGGCGAAGTAGTGCGTGTACCGGCGGTCACCCTCCATATACGTCGTCGAGTACACGTGGACGACGAGCGACACGAACGTGACCATGAACAGCATCATCACGGCGAGTCCGTCGAGGTGGGTTCCGACGCCGAACTTCACGGCGCCGTTCTGCCACCACGTGAAGCTGTGGTCGACGGCAGTGAGCCCACCCTCGCTCGTCGGCAACACGGCGCGGCCGAACCCTCGTAGCGCGCCGCTCGACCCATGGTCGTTGACCCGCTGAATCCATTGGACCAGGGCGATGCACGCCAGCACGAACGACGCGCCCACTGCCGCGATGGCGACGTCCGAGCCTTTTCGGGGCAGATGCTTCCCGACCAACAGGACCACGACGAAGCCGACGGCAGGGATCAGCGGGATGAGCCAGGCGTTCGAGAGCACGGCGGGTCAGCCCTTGAGCTGGTCGACGCGGTCGAGGTCCGGGCTGTGCATGTTGCGGTAGATCAGCAACACGATGGCCAGGCCGACGCCCACCTCGGCGGCGGCGATCGTGATGACGAACAGAGCGAACACCTGGCCCGAGACCTGCTTCGTGAACGCGGCGAACGCAACGAGGTTGATATTGACGGCGTTGAGCATCAGCTCGACCGACAGCAGCACGAGGACGCCGTTACGGCGGGCCAGCACGCCGTAGACGCCGGTGCAGAACAGGAACGCGCTGAGGACGAGATACTGGTTCAGCGCCATGGTCAGTCCCTCCGGGCGATGACCACCGCTCCCACCAGCGCGGCGAGCAGCAGCATCGAGACGACTTCGAAGGGCACGACGAAGTTGCGGAAGATCGAGTCGGCGACGGGGCCCGTCCGGCTCACGCGCAGCAGCTCGTCCGAGAGCTTGATCTCGTCGTGACCGAACGCGTTCACGAGCAGCGCGATCAGCACGCAGAACAGGAAGGTCGCGACGACCGCCGCCGGCCACCGCTGGTCGTTGTCGAAGTTTCCGGCCCGCATCGGCGCCCGGGTGAGCATGATGCCGAACAGGAACAGCACGGCGATGGCGCCGATGTAGATGAAGAACTGGACAACACCGACGAACTCGGCGAGCAGGACGATGTATTGAGCGGCCGCGCCGACGAGTACCACGACAAGGAACAGCGCCGCGTGCACGATGTTCTTCGAACGGACGACGCCGATCGCGCCGGCTCCCATCGAGATCGCGAGGGCCCAGAAGGCGACGTTCTGTGCGGTCATGCGGGCGTCCTGCTCGCTACTTCTTCCCGCTCTCGGCGCCGACTTCCAGCGGCTCCGGCTCGGGAACGGTCTCCATCCACTCGCCGAGCTTCTCCTTGTCGTGCAGGAGGTCGGCGATTTTGGCCTCGGAGTACTCGTACTCGGGGCTCCAGAACAGCGCGTCGAAGGGGCACACCTCCACGCAGATGCCGCAATACATGCACAGCGCGTAGTCGATGTCGAAGCGGTCGAGCAGGCTGACGGTGCGTTCCCGGCCGCCCTCGCGGCGGGGCGGCCGCTTCTCCTTGTGGCCCTCGATGTAGATGCACCAGTCCGGGCACTGGCGGGCGCAGAGCATGCACACAGTGCAGTTCTCTTCTTTGAGCGCGATGACGCCACGTGCCCGCGTCGGTGGGTCCTCCCGCTCGTGCGGGTACTGGACCGTGACGGAGCCCTTGAGCATGGTCTTGAACGTGACGCCGAGGCCGCCGATCAGCCCCGGAGCCTTGGGTTTCGGGAGCTTGGGCATCTAGAACGCCACCTTCAACGCGCCGGCGATGAGAATGTTCGCGAGACCGATCGGGATCAGGAACTTCCACGCCACGGCTTGGAGCTGATCCTCGCGCAGGCGTGGGTACGTGAACCGAACCCAGAACATGAGAAACGCCACGAGCATCACCTTGGTGAGCAGCACGATCGGGCCCAGCACGTTCGACCAGCCGGGGTCGGTGACGTGGGGGATCGCCCAGCCGCCGAGGAAGAGCGTGGCGGCGAGGGCGGCGAACGCGAACGCGGTGCCGAACTCGCCGATGAAGAAGAAGAGGAACCGAAAGCCCGTGTACTCGACCATGTAGCCGGCGACGAGCTCGCTCTCGGCGACCGGCATGTCGAAGGGCGTCTGAGTCAGCTCGGCCTGGGCGGCGACGAGGAAGAGCGCGAACCCGATGATCTGGCCGAAGATGAACGGGTTGCCGATGCCGTCCCAGCCGAAGATGGCACCGTTCTGCTGCGCCTCGACGATGCCCTGCAGGCTCATCGTGCCCGCCATCACGACGACGCCGACCACGGCCAGCAGCAGCGGCAGCTCGTAGGCGATGAGCTGGGCACCGGCGCGCAGCGCGCCGAGGAGCGCGAACTTGTTGGCGCTCGCCCAGCCGGCCATGAGCACGCCGACGACGGCGAGGCTCGACACCGCCAATGCGTAGAACACGCCGACGTCGAGGTTGCTGACGACGAGGTCGGGGCCCGCCGGGATCACGAGGAACACGAGGAAGGTCGAGATCACGACGACCGCCGGCGCGATGGCGAAGATTCGCCGGTCCGACTCCGCCGGCATCACGTCCTCCTTCTGGATGAACTTGATGCCGTCGCCGAAGAGCTGGAACCACCCGTGGAACCCGCCCGGGTCCATCGGACCGAGCCGGCTCTGCATGTGCGCCATCATCTTCAGCAGGAACGTGTACCCGAGGATGATGGCGCCGAGCGGGATGATCGCGAGGACCACGATCGTCTTGATCGCGAGGATCGTCCCCCAACCGACGTCGACCGCGAGCTCCATCACCGGTCGATGTCCCCCAGGATGAAGTACAAGCTGCCGA
This sequence comes from Acidimicrobiia bacterium, assembly GCA_035316025.1. Lineage (GTDB taxonomy): Bacteria > Actinomycetota > Acidimicrobiia > IMCC26256 > JACDBD01 > JALZAA01. Next base: position 21,848 of record DATFXL010000117.1, on the reverse strand, counting down.
GGATCGTGATCACGTCGGGGACGTAGACGCCGCGCAGCAGCCACGGAAGGATCGACACGTTGCTGAACGACGCCGAACGGATTTTGACGCGGAAGGGGCCCGTAGCGCCCTTCGAGATCACGTAGTACGCCATCTGACCGAGCGGGTTCTCGGTCTCGACGAAGACCTCGCCTTCGGGCACCTTGATGATGCGGGGGACCTTCGCCATGATCGGTCCGGACGGGATGCGATCGAGCATCTGGATGACCATGCGCGCCGCCTCGCGCGTCTCCTGGAGCCGCACCCAGTAACGGGCGTACGAGTCGCCGTCCGGATGCGTCCACACCTTGTAGTCGAGCTCCGGGTACACGAGGTACGGCTTGCCGTCCCGCCGAAGGTCCCAGTCGACCCCCGACGCCCGAAGATTCGATCCCGAGACGCCGTACTCCGCTCCCACCTCGCGCGGAATGATGCCGATGGACCGTGTGCGGGCCTCGAAGATCTCGTTCTCGGCGACGAGCTCCTCCAACGTGTCGCACGCGTCGAGCACGACCTTCATGCCGTTGCGGCACTCGTTGATCCAGCCCCACGGCAGGTCGTCCTTCAGGCCGCCGATGCGGTTGAAGTTGGGGTGGAAACGGCCGCCGGTGGCCGCCTCGATGAGGTTGAGGACGTGCTCCCGGTCACGGAAGCCGTAGAACGGCGGAGTGAGCGCGCCCACCTGCAGGCCCATCTCGCCGAGGAACAGCATGAACGTCGCGATGCGCGACAGCTCGGTGAGGATCGTGCGGATGTACAGCGCCCGCGGAGGCGCCTCGATGTCCATGAGCATCTCGGCGCCGTGCAGGAACGGCACCTCGTTGGCGAAGCTCGACAGCCAGTCGATGCGGTTGATGAGCGTCGTGATCTGGGGGTAGGTACGGAACTCGGTGAGCTTCTCGTAGCCGCGGTGCATGTAGCCGATGACGGGGTCGGCCGAGATCACCCGCTCGCCGTCGAGCCGGACGACGAGCCGCAGCGTGCCGTGCGTGGCCGGGTGCTGCGGCCCGAGGTTGAGGATCATGTCGCCCGTGTCGAGCTCGACGTTCACCTGCGCGTCGGCCAGGTGGCGCCACGCCTGCCGGTCGACGGCGAAGTCGGCGCTCACGAGCTCTCTCCTTCGTCCGCGTCTGCGGCCTGCGCCGCCTCCGCACCACCACCCTTGTCCGCGTCCGCGGTCGCGTTGCCGTTCTGGGCCGCCGGGGTGTCCTCCCCCGGCATGGGCTCGACGTCCACGAGGCCGGGCCACGGCTTCACGACCCGGGCGAGCAACGGGTAGTCCTTGCGCAGCGGATGACCCTCGAACTCCGACGGGAGATAGAGGTGCCGCAGACTCGGATGGCCGTGGAACGCGATCCCGAACATCTCCCAGCACTCGCGCTCGTGCCAGTCGGCGCCGGGGTACGTCGTCACCCACGACTCGGCGTGCGGGTCGCGCTCGTCGACGTCGGTCTTGAGCGTGACGCCCCAGTGGCGCCGGGTGGACTCGACGTGCGCGAACACCTGCATGCGGCCGGCCGACCCCCCGACGCCGAACGACATCTCGGTCGGCTGCACGGGTGAGGACGTGTCGCCGCCCGCTTCGTCGCCTTCGCGGGGCGCGGGCTGCCAGTCGATGCCGGAGATGAAGGACAGGTAGTCGCACTCGAGCTCGCGCTTGCTCACCTCGGCCGCCCGTCGCCAGGCCTCCGGCTTCACGCGCACGACGAGCATCCCGAACGCGTCGGCGGACTCGACGATCCCGTCGCCGAGCTCGCGCTCGAGGCGCGCGAGGAGCTCGTGCTCGGTGTCGTCGAGGGGGCGTGACTCGCCCTCCGCCTGCTCCTCGGTCGGCGGCGCGTCGGCCTCGTCGGCATCGGCGCGCGCCTGCTCGGCGGCAGCCGGCTCGTCCGTGCGCGCGAGCTGCTGTTCGACGCTCACCTCTTCGGCGGCGCCACTCTGCTCGCGCTCGAGGTCGTCAGCCAACGACGATCGGCTCCCCGGTCCAGCGCGCCTTGAGCTCGTCGTTCCCCAGGCCTTCCTGCTGGATGCGCTCCTGGAGCAGGACGATGCCCTGCAGCAATGCCTCGGGGCGTGGCGGGCAGCCCGGCACGTACACGTCAACCGGGATGATCTGGTCGACGCCCTTGGTGACGGAGTACGAGTCCCAGTAGGGGCCGCCGCAGTTGGCGCACGCCCCCATGGAGATGACGTACTTGGGATCCGGCATCTGCTCGTACAGCCGCTTGATCGCGGGCGCCATCTTGTCGGTGACGGTGCCCGAGATCACCACGAGGTCCGCCTGGCGGGGGCTAGCCGGGAACGGGATGACGCCGAGGCGCATCATGTCGTAGCGGGGGCTGGCAAGGGCGGCGCCCATCTCGATCGCGCAGCAGGCCAGACCCCACTGGAACATCCACAGCGAGTATTTGCGGCTGTAGTTGAGCAGCCACGTGAGCGGCTTGGGAACCTTGCCCCGCTCGATTAAGCCCACCGCAGCACCCCTTTGCGCCAGGCGTACACGAGGCCCAGCGCCAGGATCACGACGAAGATGACCATCTCCACGACTGCGAACGCGCCGAGGCTCTCGATTCGGACGGCCCACGGGAAGATGAACACGGCTTCGACGTCGAACATGACGAACAGCAAGGCGTAGACGTAGTAGCGGATGTTCGACTGACCGAAGCCGGAGACGGGGTCGGACCCGGCCTCGTAGGTGATGTACTTCTCGTCCTGGACCCGGGTGGGGCGAAGCAGCCGCCCGACGCCGAGCATGGCGCCGAACATCAGCACGGCGGCAGCGCCGAGCACCGCGACCGCGAGATAGGTCTGGTAGTACGTCGTCACCGCGCGACCCCCCGGCCACGGGAGTAGGACCCGAACGGACATTACACCGGCGCAATTCTGGCCCTACAAACGGCGCGAGCGTCGCCGGATCGTTTGTGACGCCGGGAATCGGCGGTCATGTGCGATCGTTCCCTCGGTGTGATGGTCCCTCACGCGGGTTCCGATCCCGACGAAGATGAGGTCGCTGCGACGACCGACCGACGCCCTCCCGAGGTGTGGCCCGTGACGACTCCTGCGACGCCCCGCATCCGCCCCGTCGACCGACCGCGTACTGCTTTCGTGCTGTCGGGGGGCGGCAACCAGGCCGTCAGTCAGGTCGGCATGCTCCGGGCGCTGCTCGAGCGGGGCATCGAGCCCGACGTCGTCGTCGGCACCTCGGCAGGCGCCCTCAACGGCGCGGTGGTCGCGACCGACCCGACCGTCACCGCTGTCGACCATCTCGCCGACGTGTGGCTCTCGATCCGATCGGGCGAGGTCTTCCCGGGTAGTCGGCTGGCCCGGGCTTGGAACGTGCTGCGCCGCGACGATCACTTGTTCACGAACGAGGGCCTCCTCTCGATCATCGACCGTGCCCACACGGCATCGACGTTCGCGGAGACGAGGGTGCCGCTGCGCGTCGTCGCCACCGACCTGACCAGCGGCGACGAGGTCGTGTTCGCGTCAGGGCCGGTGGAGCCGGCGCTGCTGGCCAGCACCGCCCTCCCGGCGCTCTTCCCCCCGGTCGAGCACGACGGGCGGCTGCTCGTCGACGGCGCGGTGACGAACACGGTTCCGCTCTGGCACGCCCTAGCCGGGCCCGTCGATCGCGTGTACGTGTGCAACGTGTCGGGCGCGCTCGTGGAACGGCGGCTCCGCTCCCCGCTCGACGTCGCCGTGCGGGCGTTCGCGATCTCCCGGAACCAGCGCTTCGAGCTCGAGCTCCGGCACGCGCCGCTCGAGGTCGAGGTCGTCGTCCTTCCGACGCCGTCCGACGAGCGCGAGCTGTTCGACTTCTCCGATTCTCTGATGCTCATCGAGGAGGCGCACCACCTCGCCGCCCGCGCCCTCGACGAGCATGAAGCCGAGCCGGCCCGGCCGCGCGAGCGGGCGCGGCGCTGGTTCCGCCGCCGACGCGACGTCGCGTAGCCTCGCCCGTGCTGCGTGTCACGGCAACGCCGCCATAGAGCGCGTTTCTGTGACAACGGCGCAACGGCGCGTCAGCGCAGCAGGAAGGTCGCGTCCTTGGCGAGGTCGAGGAAGGCGCCGGGGAGGATTCCGAGCACGAGCGTGAGCGCGGCGGTGACCGCGAGCACGGCGGCGGCCGGGGCGTCGACCGCTAGGGGTCGCCGGCCGGGCTCGGCCGCTTCCTCCGGCTCATCGGCGCTGGTGTACATCGTCACGACGACACGCAGGTAGAAGAAGGCGGCGACAACCGCGGCCACCACGCCGGCGATGGCGAGGTAGTACTCGCGGGCGTCGATGGCGGCCGCGAACACCTCGAGCTTGGCGACGAACCCTCCGGTGAAGGGCACACCGGCTTGCGCGAGCAGGAAGAACGCGAGCAAGGCCGCCAGTACGGGTCGCGTCGCCGCCAGGCCCCGGTACTCGGACAGCGAGTGGCGGGCATCGTGTGACGAGCGCGCCACGATCGTGACGACCGCAAAAGCGCCGATCGTCATGAACGCGTACACCAAGAGATAGAACAGAGCCGACTGCAGCCCACGGGCGGACGCGCGCCCGTTGGCGACGGCGGCGGCGGCGAATCCGATGAGGATGTAGCCCGCGTGGGCGATCGACGAGTAGGCGAGCATCCGCTTCACGTCGGTCTGGACGATGGCGACGAAGCTGCCGACGGCCAGGGACAGGATCGCCAGTGCCCCGATCGCCGGCCGCCAGTCGTTCCGGAACAGCGGGAACGACACCTGGAACACGCGCAGCAATGCGGCGAACCCGGCGACCTTTGTGGCCGACGACATGAAGGCGGTGACCGGAGTCGGCGCGCCCTGGTACACGTCGGGCGTCCACATGTGGAACGGCACCGCCGCCACCTTGAAGCCGAGGCCGACGAGCAGCAGCCCGAGGCCGATCAGCAGCACGCCTTCGTCGAGCAGTGTGTTGGCGGCGAGAAAGCGTGAGATGCCCGTCAGCGAGGTCGTGCCCGTCGCTCCGTACACGAGCGCGACGCCGTACAGGAAGACCGCCGACGAGAAGGCGCCGAGCACGAAGTACTTGATCCCGGCTTCCTGCGAGGCGAGTCGGCGCCGGTCGAACGCGGCCAGGACGTAGAGCGGGATCGACAGGATCTCGAGGGCGAGGAACACGATGACGAGATCGTTGGCCGTCGTCATCGCCAGCATGCCGGTGGCCGACAGCAGCAGCAGGGCGAGATACTCGGCGCCCTCCAGACGTTCGCGCTGCGTGTAGCTCACCGACAAGAGGAGCGCGAGCAGCGCGGCAACGACGACCACGCCGCCCAGGAACACGCCGAACCCGTCGACTCGCAGCATGCCCGCGATCGTCGTGATGGCGCCGTGGTCCTGGACCTCGCGCCACTGCCGGACCAGGAGGGCGCCGGCGGCGATCACGCCGCTGAACGCCAGGACGAGCGACGCCGGGTACACCCACTTCCCGCGCCGGACGAGTGATCGGAGCAGCACGATTGCGACGGCGGCGCCCGCGAGCGCGATCTCGGGCCCGACGGCGAGCCAGTCGACGGTCGGTGTGCGGATCGTGGGGACGTCCCGCGCCTGAGTCAGCAGCGAGGTGATCACCGGCCCGCCAGCTCCCGCGGGTTCAGCTCGGCGCAGTTCGCCATGGGCGTGCCGCGCTTGGCGACGGCGGGCTCCTTGTAGTTGCTGCCGCGCTCGACGCTGCAGATCACTCGGCGCACCGAGGGCTCGACCCGGTCGATGACCGGCTTCGGGTAGATGCCGAGAAAGAGGCTGAGCGCGAGCAGGGGCACGACGGCGGTGAGCTCGCGCACCTTCAGGTCGGGCAGGCGGGCGTTGTCCCCCCTGGGGACGCCCGTGAAGGCACGCTGGTACGCCCAGAGGAGATAGACGGCCGCGAGGACGACGCCGACGACCGAGATCACGGCGTACGGCCGGTGCACGATGAACGTGCCGATGAGCGCGAGGAACTCGCCGACGAACCCCGAGAAGCCGGGCAGCCCGATCGACGCGAACGCGATCGCGAGGAAGATGCCACCGAAGATCGGCGCCGCCTTCCAGAGCCCGCCGAAGTCGCTGATGCTGAAGGTGTGGCGGCGGTCGTAGAGGAACCCGACGAGAAGGAAGAGGGCGCCGGTGGTGAGCCCGTGGCTGATCATCGTGAACAGGCCACCCTCGAGGCCCTGCGTGGTGAGGGCAAAGATCCCCAGCACGACGAAACCCAGGTGCGCCACCGACGAGTAGGCGATCAGGCGCTTCAGGTTCGGCTGCATCGCCGCGACCACGGCGCCATAGATGATGCCGATCGTCGCCAGCACGAGCAGCAGCGGACCGAAGTAGACGCTGGCGTCGGGGAAGAGCGGCAGCGAGAAGCGCAGGAACCCGTACGTCCCCATCTTCAGGAGGACGCCGGCCAGGATCACCGAGCCTGCCGTGGGCGCCTCGGTGTGCGCGTCCGGCAGCCAGGTGTGCAGCGGGAACAGCGGCACCTTCACCGCGAACGCGGCGAAGAAGGCCAGGAACAGCAGCTTGGCCGTGCCGTCCGACAGCCCGCCGGGCGCCCACACCGTCAGGACGCGCAGGTCGAACGTGAGCGCGTGGTCCTGGGCGTGGATGAACGCCAGCGTGAGGAGGCCGACGAGCAGGAACGCGGAGCCGAGCGCGGTGTACAGGTAGAACTTGAGAGCCGCGTACACGCGCCGGCCGTGGCCCCATCCCGCGATGATGAAGTACATCGGCACGAGGACGATCTCGAAGAAGACAAAGAAGAGGATCAGGTCGAGGCTGAGGAACACGCCGAGCAACGCGGACTCGAGGACGAGCATCCACATCGTGTACGACTTCAGCCGCTCGTCGATCGTCTGCGATGCTACGAGCCCGATCGGGAAGAGCAGGGCAGTGAGAGCGACCATGAAGAGACTGATGCCGTCGACGCCCACGACGTACCGCACGCCCAGCGTGTCGATCCACGGATGGTTCTCGACGAACTGGTAGCCGGACGCGCCGGTGTCGAAGCTGTACAGCAGATACCCGACGAACCCGAGCGTCGCCGCCGTCGTGGCGTATCCGATCGCACGCACGAGCTCGGTTCTGCGTCCGGGCAGCAGCGCCACGAGCACGGCGCCCGCGAGGGGAGTGAAGATGATGAAGGTGAGTAGCGGGAACCCGGCGTCGCGCATCAGCCCGCCCTGACCGCGAGGTACACCAACAACGCGACGGCGCCGAGCACGACACCGAGCGCGTAGTTGCGGACCAGGCCCGTCTGGATGCGCCGGAGCCGTCCGCCCGTGTCGCGTACCAGGGTCGCGACGCCGTTGACCGCGCCGTCGATGACGCGGAGGTCGAAGACCTGGCTCAGCCACTCGGCGGAGCGCGTCACGGGGCCGCGTACGAGGTTCGCGATCTCCTCGTCGAAATAGTAAGCGTGCTGGAACCATCGACCGGCGACGCCGAGCTGCGCCGGCAACGGGTCGCCATCAGGCGTCGGAATGCCGCGCCGGTAGATGCGGTACGCAAGGAACAAGCCGATCAGCCCGAACACGACTGAGATGCCCTCGAGGGTCGTTCCTGCCACGAACGACGTCGGGTCGATCTGGCGGGCGTCCGCGAACACCGGCTCGAGCCAGTCGTTCAGGAACTCGATGGCCTTGAACGGCAGGCTGAGCATTCCACCGACGGCCGCCAGCAACGCCAGCGCCATGATCGGGAACGTCATCGTCGGCGGCGACTCGTGGGGCGGGTGCGCGAGCCGCGCCGGCTGGGGCGGGACCCACGCGGGGACGGTCGGCGACTCGAGCGACATCTCGCCGGGTGTGTGTGCCGTCTCCTCCGCTTCCGTCTCGACGCCGTCTGCCTCCGCAGCGAGGAAGCGCTCGTTCCCGAAGAAGACGAGCCAGGTCTCGCGGGTCATGTAGAACGCCGTGAGCAGGGCGGCGAGGGTCCCGATGACCCAGACGCCGTAGTCGCCGGCGAAGTAGGCGCGTGACAGCACCTCGTCCTTGGCCCAGAAGCCCGCCAGTGGCGGGACGCCCGAGATCGCGAGCCACGCGACGGTGAAGCCGAGGGCGGTGTACGGCATGTACCTGCGGAGGCCGCCCATGGTCCGTATGTCCTGGTTGTCAGCGCCGCCGTGGATGACCGACCCCGCGCCGAGGAACAGCGATGCCTTGTAGAACGCGTGCGCGACCACGAGGAAGATCGCAGCGGCGTACGCGCGCACACCGAGGGCGAGAAACATGAAGCCCAGCTGGCTGATCGTCGAGTACGCAAGCACGCGTTTGATGTCGACCTGGATGAGCGCAACCGTCGCGGCGAGAAGCGCGGTCACGGCGCCGATGATCGACACCACCGTCAGCGCCGAGCCGCCGCTGGCCTCGAAGAACGGATGCGCCCGCGCGACGAGAAAGACCCCGGCCGTCACCATCGTCGCCGCGTGGATCAGCGCCGACACCGGCGTCGGGCCCTCCATCGCGTCGGGCAGCCAGACGTGCAACGGGAACTGCGCGCTCTTGCCCACGGCGCCCATGAACAGCAGGAGCGAGATGGCGGTGGCGGTGCCGGCGGCGAGCTTGCCGGCGCCCGCGTTCATCGCGCTGTAGTTCAGTGATCCGAGCTGATCGAAGATCAGGAACATCGCGATCATGAAGCCGACGTCGCCGACGCGCGTGGTGACGAATGCCTTCTTGCCCGCCACCGCTGCCGAGTTGCGCTGGAACCAGAAGGACACCAGCAGGTACGAGCAGAGTCCGACGCCCTCCCAGCCGAGGAACGTGACGAGGAAGCTCGAGCCGAGGACGAGGATCAGCATCGACGCGCAGAACAAGTTCATGAAGGCGAAGAATCGTCCGAAGTTCTCGTCGCCGCGCATGTAGCCGAGTGAGTAGAGGTGGATCAGCGTGCCGACGCCGGTGACGAACAGGACGAAGGTGATCGAGAGCGGGTCGGCGAGGAACCCGAACTTCACCTGCAGGCCGCCGGCCGGGAACCACGTGAACAGATCCACCGTGTGGGTGCGCGGCTCCACGTCGCGTAGCGCGAGCAGCATCACGACCGACCACGCGAACGAAAGCGCCATCAATCCGGTGGCGAGCCAACCGGCCTTGGGCTCGCCGATCCGCCGCCCGAAGAGCAGGAGGACGGCGGCGCCGAGGGCCGGCAGCGCAGGGACGATCCAGACGAGATCGAGGAGGTCGCGGGCGTCCACGGGTCAGCCCCTGAGCAGGTGGACGTCGTCGGCGGTCGCGCCGCGGCGGCGCCGGAAGATGGCGACGATGATCGCAAGCCCGACGGCCACCTCGGCCGCCGCGACCACGAGGGTGAAGAACACGATCACCTGGCCACCGATGTCGTTGAGCGCCCGCGAGAACGTGACGAAGGTGAGGTTGGCGGCGTTCAGCATCAGCTCGACGCACATGAACATCACGAGGACGTTCCGCCGCAACAACAGTCCGACGGCGCCGATCGTGAACAGCAGGGCGCCTACGACGAGGTAGTAGTTGGGCGTGATCTCGAGGGTGGCGACGTTCATGGGGTCACCTGAGGCGTCTCCGAAGGACGCTCTCCGTCGCCGAGATACGCGTCGTTCTCCGCCGCCTCGCTCAGCTCCGCCCGCGTGATCTGCTCGTCGATCGTCCGCTCGCGCTCGTCGAGCTGGGCACGCTGGCCGCTGCGACGGGCGAGCACGACCGCACCCACGACGGCGATCACGAGGAGGGCGGCGGTGAGCTCGAACGCCCACAGGAAGTCGGTGAACAGGACGCGGGCGACGCGCTGGATATTGCCGAGGTCCCGTCCGTCAACGGGCCCGCGCACCGAACCCCGCGTCGACGTCGCTCCTGTTGCCCAGGTTCGTCCGGCGAGCACGAAGATCTCGCCGAGCAGGATCGCCCCGAGCGCCACGGCGGCCGGCCGCTGATACGGGATCGGATCCGTCAGTGACTCCTCGCGGTCGACGCCGAGGAGCATGATCACGAACAAGAAGAGCACGACGATGGCGCCGGCGTACACGATGATCTGCACGGCGAAGACGAGCTGGGCGTCCTGCAGGAGGAAGAAGATCGCCACCGCCACCAGTGTCACGACGAGCAGGAGCGCGCAATGGACCGGGTTGCGCGCGAGGACGACGCCGGCGGCGCCGCCCAGCGCGAGGGCGGCGGCGACGAAGAAGATGACGGCCTCGACGGTCACCCGCTCTGGCCCTTCTCGGGAGGCCGAATCCCATAGCCGAGCTCGGGGGACCACAAGACCTTCCCCTCGTAGTCGGCGTCACCCGCCGGCGACGTCACCCGCATCCACGCGCTCGTCTGGTCGTCCTCGCCGCCGCGCCACAGCTCCCAGGGCATCCGGCGGGCGTGCCCGTCGTCGTCGACGAGCAGCTCGTCCTTCGTGTAGATGCTGTCGTCGCGGTTCGTGAAGGAGAACTCGAACAGCTTCGTCTCGGTGATCGCTTCTGTGGGACACGCCTCGACGCACATATCGCAGTGGATGCAGCGGAGATAGTTGATCTCGTAGACGAACCCGTACCGCTCGCCGGGCGAGACGGGCGCGTCGGGGGGATTGTCGGCGCCCCGCACGTAGATGCACCGGGCCGGACAGATACCCGCGCAGAGCTCGCAGCCGATGCACTTCTCCATGCCGTCCTCGTAGCGGTTGAGGACGTGGCGGCCGTGGAACCGCTCGGGCTTCGGTCGCTTCTCCTTCGGGAAGAACTCCGTGACCCGCGGACGGAAGATCTGCCGGAGGGGGACGGTGAAACCGCGGAGCAGGTCGAGGACACCCATCAGCGGATCTGATCCCGAGTCTCGATCTCCCCTGGTTTCGCCATCGACGCGAACAGCACGAGATAGACGAGGACGGCGCCGGCGGCGGCGGCAGGTACGACGATCCAGAGGTTCCAGCCCTCCTGGCGCCCGATGACGACGACGGCCGAGACCATCAGCCACAGGAACGCGATCTCGATCAGGTACTTCCACCCCAGGTCCATCAGCTGGTCGTAGCGCATGCGCGGCAGCGTCGCCCGGATCAGGACCGTGCCGTACAGCAGCACGAGCAGCTTGAGCATGAACCAGAAGACCGGCATCACCCAGACGTTGATCGTGCCCGTCGCAGGGAGGAAACCGAGCTTCGGCCCGCTGGGACCACCGAGGAACAACGTGACGGCGATGGCCGACATCGTGATGACGTTCATGAACTCGGCCAGGTAGAAGATCGCGAAGCGGATGCCCGTGTACTCGGTGTGGAACCCGCCGACGAGCTCCTGCTCCGCCTCGACGAGGTCGAAGGGCGGGTGGTTGGTCTCGGCGATGGCGGCGATGAGGAAGATGACGAAGGCGACGATCGCCGGCCGCACGTACCACGCACCCAGCCCGTCGAGGAAGTTGCCGGTCCACGCCTGTCCGTCGACGATGCCGCGGGTCGAGAGCGTGCCCGACTGGATGAGCACCCCGACGATCGCCAGGGAGAACGCGGCCTCGTAGCTGAGGAGCTGTGCGGAAGCCCGGACCGAGCCGAGCAGTGGGTACTTCGACCCCGACGACCAGCCCGCCAGCATCACCCCGTACAACCCGAGGCCGGACATGGCCAGCAGCCAGAGCACCCCGACCGGCAGCTCGGCGAGCTGGAGGTACGTCTTGTGCCCGGCGATGCTCACGAGGCCGCCGATCGGCACGATGCTGAACGCGAGGAACGCGGGCAGGATCGACAGGTACGGGGCGATGAGGAACACCGGCCTGTCGGCGGTGCGCGGGATCGACTGCTCCTTGAAGAACAGCTTGATGCCGTCGGCCAGGGTCTGGAGGATGCCGAACGGGCCCGCGTTGTACGGGCCGACCCGGTTCTGCATGTCGGCGATCGCCTTGCGCAGGAACCAGATATAGAAGAGGACGGCGACGAGCAGGAGCGCGAACACCGCGATCGTCTTCGCGATCACGATCAGCACGACCGTCAGGTCGATGTCGCCGCCGACGAGCGGGTCGACGAAGGTCACGAGCCGGAACCCGCGGACTCCAGCCGGACGTCCGTGACGGCGGCCGTCGCGTCGATCAGGTCGCCCGCTCCCGGACCCGGCTGGTTGAACGTGAGGAACGCGACCCCGCGAGGGATCCCGGGGGCGGCGCGCACGGGCAGGACGACCGACCCGCGCCCGCTCGTCGCCTGCACGGTCTCCCCGTCGCCGATCCCGATTCGGTCACGATCGCTCGGGTGGACGAGGAGCGTCGCCCCCTCCGCCAGCGGCGCCAGCGATGGTGAGGCCGCGCTGACGCGGCCGGCGTCGTAGAGCTTCCGGCCCGACACCAGCCGGAGAGCGTACGCGTCACGGGCCGGGGCGGGCGCCCGACCGGTCTCGCGATCCCACGCATGCAACGGCGGACCGGCGGCGGCCGCGTCGCGCGCCGCGCTGCCGAGAGCCTCCGCCTCGGCGCGTGACGTCGTGGCCGATTCGACCTCGGTCAGGCCGGGCTTCACGGTCGTCGTCGACCCGGTGCCCGTGGCCTCGACGACGCCGGTGCCGACGTGCGACGTGAGCGTCTCCTCCGACGCCAGCGTCCCGGGCCGGATCGGCTCCCAGGTCGCGTCCGTGAGCGGGACGCCGCCGGCGTCGAGCACCAGCTCGTCGTAGCGGTCGCCGAGCGGGAGGACGACGCCGTCACGCGCCCGACGGAGGAGACGTGCGTCGACGCCGGCGAAGGCGGGCGCGAGGCGCCCGATCTCGTCCTGCACCTCGGGAACGGTCTCGAGGTCGAAGTCGGCGTCGAAGCGCGCCGCCAGCTCCACCGCGATGCGCCAGTCCGACATCACCGGGCCTTCGGGCGAGACCTGCTGCGAGACACGCTGCACCCGGCCCTCGATGTTGGACGCCGTGCCGGGCTTCTCCGCCCACACCGTGACCGGAAGGAAGACGTTCGCGCCGCGCGTGCTCTCGGTGAGGAACGCGTCGCAGGCGATGACGAAGTCGACGTTGGCGAGAGCGTCGCGGGCGAGGCGCCGGTCGGGGAAGTCGGCGATCGGGTCGGCGTCGAGCAGCACGAGCCCGTGCAGCTGCCCGTCCACCGCCGCCTGGAGGATCCCCGACGCGTCGAGCCCGCGGCGCTCGGGCACCACGCCCCAGGCGTCGGCGAAACGCTTCCGACCGGCGTCGAGGGTGACGCGCCCCGGGAGGAACCCGGGCGCGAGGCCGAGGTCGAGGGCGCCGTGCACGTTCGAACGGCGGACGGCGGACAGGAACCGCGTGCCCGGGCGCGCCGCCAGCAGCGCGGCGGCGCGCACCACCGAGTCGGGCGCCTCGGCGAGCGACGGCCGCCCGAGGACCACCACGACGTCGCCCTCGCGCCCCTCGAGCGCGGCGCCGGCCCGGTCGATCTGGTCGTCGCCGGTACGGTCGCCATCGAACGCCCGGACGAGGCTGGCGACGACCTCGTGCGCCTCTCCCGGGACGTACCGGACGGCGGCGTCCGCGTAGCGCGTCAGCCCGTGGTCGCAGGGCGCCACGTCGATCAACGGGACGCCCAGCTCCTCGGTGGCCTCGCGGACCCTGAGGAAGAGGACGGGCAGCTCCTCCTTCAGGTCGGGCGCGAGCAGCACGATCGCAGCGGCGCGGTCGCAGTCGGCGATCGTCGCCCGCGTCACGCCGAGGACGACGTCGGCCGGTAGCCCGTCACCGAGCTGGGCGTCGACGTGATCGGTGCCGAGGACGCCCTTGGCGAACCGCGCCCAGGCGTAGGCGTCCTCGTTGGTGCCGCGCCCGCCGCCGAGGACGGCGATGCCCTCAGGACCGTGCACGTCGAGGACCTTGCGCAACCCATCCGCGGCGGCGTCGAGCGCCTCCGGCCACGACGTCTCGACGAGGTCACCACCCTTGCGCACCAACGGCGCCCGGACGCGGTCGTCGGCGTGCACCCACTCGTAGCCATAGCGACCCTTGTCGCACAGCCACCCCTGGTTCACCGGGTCGGAGTCGACGCCGAGCAGCCGTACCAGCCGGTTGGAGGACGACTGCACCGCGCCCCGGCACTGCACCGCGCACGTCACGCACGACGTCTCGGAGGTGGTGAGGTCCCATGGCCGGGCCGCGAACCGGTATGGCTTCGCGGTCAGGGCGCCGACCGGGCAGATCTGCACGGTGTTCCCCGAGAAGTACGACGTGAAGGGATCGTCGGGGTAGGTGATGACCTCGGTTGTCTCCCCCCGACCGCCGAAGTCGATGAGCGGGTCGCCGGCGATCTCGGCCGCGAAGCGCGTGCAACGCCCGCACTGGATGCATCGCTCGCGGTCGAGCAGCACGAGGTCGCTGATCGGGATCGGCTTCTCGAAGTGTCGCTTCTCCTCGACGTAGCGCGACTCCCCCGGACCGAAGGCCAGCGTCTGGTCCTGGAGCGGGCACTCACCGCCGCGGTCGCACACCGGACAGTCGAGCGGGTGGTTGATGAGCAGGAATTCGAGGACGCCGTCCTGGGCCTTGCGCACGAAGTCCTTCTGGGTGTGCACGACCATCCCGTCGTAGACCGGTGTCGCACACGCGATCTGCAATCCGCGCAGGCCCTCGACCTCGACCAGGCACATCCGGCACATCCCCACCGGCTTCATCCGGTCGTGCCAGCAGAAGCGCGGGATGTAGGTGCCGTGCTCCTGCGCCGCTCGGATCAGCAGCTCGCCGTTCGGGACCTGCACCTCGCGCCCGTCGATGGTGATCGTGACCTGGTCGGCTCCGGGACGCACCGGCAGCACGTACTCCCACTCGGAGGGCCACTGGCTCATCGGTTGATCGGTCATCGCCCACCCCCACCGGCGGCGGCGACGGGGATGCGTTTCCGGGAGTCCGCCTCCATGCGCGCCGCGATCTCGTCTCGGAACCAGCGATCGAGGCTCACGATCGGGGACATCGTGCTGGGGCCCAGCGCGCAGATCGTCGTCTGCGCGAACGGCGCGTTGAGCCCGGGCACGATGTTGTCACCGAAGTCGAGCATGAGGTCGAGGTCCTCGGGGCGGCCGAGGCCGTGCGACATGCGGTACAGGATCTTCTCCAGCCAGCCCGAGCCTTCGCGGCATGGCGTGCACTTCCCGCACGACTCGTGGGCGAAGAACTTCAGGAGCCGCCACGCGACGAGCAGTGGGTCGGTGTCCTCGTCGAACACCATGATCGCCCCCGAGCCGAGCATGGACTTGAGATCGTTTTGCACGTGGTCCATGTCGGTGGGCTCGTCCAGGTGCTCGGGCATCAGCCACGGCGACGACGCGCCACCGGGTATGAAGAACTTCATGCCCCGCCCGCCCCGCACGCCGCCGGCGAGACCCTCGATGAGCTCCCGGAACGGCGTACCCAGCTCGACCTCGTAGTTGGCGGGCCGCTCGACGTGTCCCGACACCGAGAAGATCCGCGTCCCGGTCGACCGACCGACCCCGAGGCTCGCGTACCAGTCACCACCTCGATCGATGATGTGGGGCACGGTCGACAGTGTCTCCACGTTGTTCACGACGGTGGGCTTGGCGAAGAGCCCCTGCACGGCAGGGAAGGGCGGCTTGATGCGGGGCATCGCCCGCTCGCCTTCGAGGCTCGACAGCAGCCCCGTCTCGTCGCCCGCGATGTAGGAGCCGGCGCCGCGGTGGAGGATCAGGTCGAGATCGAAGCCCGACCCGAGGATGTCCTTGCCGAGGTACCGCCGCTCGTACGCCTCTCCGATCGCCTGAGAGAGACGTTCGTACCCGAGCGCGAACTCGCCCCGGACGTACACGAACGCCAGGTGACACTCGACGGAGAAGGCCGAGATCACGATGCCTTCGATGAGCTGGTGCGGATCGCGCTCCACGAGCATGTGGTCCTTGAAGGTGGACGGCTCGCCCTCGTCGGCGTTCACCGCGAGGTAGCGCGGGTACACGCCCTTCGGGAGGAACGACCATTTCTGGCCCGTTCCAAAGCCGGCGCCGCCCCGCCCCCGCAGCCCCGACGCCTTCACCTGCTCGTCCTGAATACTCTCCGGTGTCATCGCGAGCGCCTTGCGCAACATGTCGTAGCCGCCGGTCGCGAGGTAGCGCTCGATGCTCCAGGAGTCCTCGGGATGGTCGCGCAGGCGCTTCGTGACGACTCGCGTCTCCGGCATTAGCGCGTCGCTCCCGCGTCGACACGGGTGCCGGAGATCGTGCGAGCTGGCCGGACGCCGGCCTTGTACTCGTCGATGATCGTTTCCGCGGCTTCAGCATCGACCGGACCGTGGTAGTCGTAGTTCACCTGCATCACCGGTGCGAGATCGCACGCGGCGATGCACTCGACCTCCTCGACGTGGACGTCTTCGTCGTCGAGATGCCGGTCCTCGAGGGCGCGCAACAGCTCGGGGCCGCCGTTGACGAGACAGGACACGTTCGTGCAGACCGTGACGACCAGCTGACCCACCGGCTCGCGCTTGAACATGGAATAGAAGGAGCACACGCCGAGCACCTGCGCCGGCGTCAGCTCGAGGATGCCCGCAATCTCCTCCATCGCCTCGGGGCTCACCCAGCCGTCCTGGTCCTGGGCGAGGTGCAGGAGCGGGAGCGTGGCGGACTTCGTCACCGGATAGCGGGCGACGATCTCCCGTGCCCGGCCGAGGTTCTCGGCGGCGAAGGCCATTACCGGTCGACCTCGCCCATGATCGGGTCGACGCTCGAGATCACCGCGACCGCGTCGGCGATGAGCCGCTCCTCCATCATCGGCGACATCGACTGGAGGTTGTAGAACGACGGGCCGCGGATGTGCAGCCGGCACGGCTTCCCGGTGCCGTCGGCGACGAGGTAACAGCCGATCTCACCCCGCGGTGACTCGACCGCGACGTACGTCTCGCCGGCCGGCACCTTGAACCCCTCGGTGAACAACTTGAAGTGGTGGATCAACGCCTCCATCGACTCGTCGATGCGGGCCCGCGGCGGGGGCGTGACCTTGCGGTCCTGGATCCGGTAGTCACCCTGCGGCATCTTCTCGACGCACTGCTTCACGATCTTGATCGACTCGAAGATCTCCAGCAGACGGATGCGGTACCGGTCGAAGCAGTCGCCGTTCTGGGTGTAGATCACGTCGAAGTCGACATCGTCGTAGGCGAGGCACGGCTGCGCCTTGCGCAGGTCCCACGGGAACCCGGTCGAGCGCAGGATCGGGCCCGACGCGCTGAGCGCCAGCGCCTGCTCGGTCGTGATCACGCCCACGCCCTGCAGCCGCTCCTCCCAGATCGGGTTGTTCGAGAGCAGCTCGTCGTACTCGCGCACGCCCTTCTCGACCACGTCGCAGAGGGCGAGCGTGTCCTCCTGCCAGTCGTCCGGGAGCTCGGCGGCGACCCCGCCGGGCCGGATGAAGTTGTTGTTCATCCGCAAGCCGGTGATCTTCTCGAGCAGCCGCAGCGTCTCCTCGCGTTCACGCCAGCCGTAGACGATCATCGACAGCGCGCCCATGTCGAGCCCGTTGGTGGCCTGGAACAGCAGGTGGGACGCGATGCGGTTCAGCTCGACCAGGTACATGCGGATCCAAGTAGCGCGGGGCGGCACGTCGATGTCGAGGAGACGCTCGACGGCCATCGAGAACACGAGCTCGTTGGCGAGCGGCGACGCGTAGTCCATCCGGGTGACGTTGGTCGCGCCCTGTACGTACGTGAGCTCCTCACCCGTCTTCTCCATGCCGGTGTGCAGATAGCCGATCACGGGCTTGGCGTGTACGACGGTCTCGGCATCGAGCTCGAGCATCACGCGCAGCACGCCGTGGGTCGATGGGTGCTGCGGCCCCATGTTGATGATCATCGTGTCGCCCTCGGCCTCGTCCTCGGGCCAGGGGCCGCCGGTGACGACGAGCTCCTGCGAGCCTTCGTCGGTGAGTCGGGTCAGGGCCGGATCGGAGACGAAGACATGCCTGGTTCGGGCGTCGGTGTCCTCGGTGGAGTCGGGCGTATCGCTCATCGTGGGCTCGGGTCTTCCTTGAACGTGACCGGCACCCGGCTGGGCGCGTCGTCCTTGCGCAACGGATACCCATGCCAGTCGTCCGGCATGAGGATGCGGGCGAGGTCGGGGTGACCGGTGAAGGAGATGCCGAACATGTCGTAGACCTCGCGCTCGGCGAAGTTGGCGCCGGGATAGGTCTCGGTCAGGCTCGGCACCGACGCGTCGGCGGGTGGGACCTCGCAGAGGGCCCGGATGCGTCGGTTGCGAGGGTGCGAGAGGAAGCACGCCACCACTTCGAAACGCTCCGGTTCCACGCCGGGCACGGAGACCCGCTCGGCGTCGACGAGATGGTCGACGGCGGTGACGTCCATGCACTGGGTGAACTGCTGCTCGTCCCGCAGGAACGTGCCCAACTCGGCCCAGACCGCCCGGTCCACGTAGACGACGGGCTGGCCGTGCGAACGGTGGAACACGGTCCCCGGGAACCGCTCGACGACGGCCGCCGCCACCTCGTCGTCGGGTGTAGGAGCCGCGCTCTTCTCCTTATCTTCTACGTCCGCGTCGGCGCTCTTGTGAGCGTCTTCACGAGCGTCGTCGTCGGGCATCGTGTCGTGGTCCTCGGAATGCTGTCCTACCGGGTGGCCAACGAGTCGGGCCGCGTGCCGTCGCGCTGCTCGACCTGGATCGCGGCGCCGCCATGGGCGGAGCTCGCGCGCCGCTTCATGATCTCGCCGCTGCGGATCTCTCCGTGGAGCATGAGGATCCCGTACATGAGCGTCTCCGGCCCCGGCGGGCATCCGGGTACGTACACGTCCACCGGCACGATCTGGTCGACGCCCTGGACGAGTGCATAGTTGTTGAACATCCCGCCTGTGCTCGCGCACACGCCCATCGAGATGACCCACTTGGGCTCGACCATCTGGTCGTAGACCTGGCGGAGCACCGGAGCCATCTTCTGACTGAGACGACCGGCGACGATCATGAGGTCGGCCTGACGAGGACTGGCCCGGAAGACCTCCATGCCGTAGCGCGCCAGGTCGTAGTGCGCGGCGCCGGTGGCCATCATCTCCAGCGCGCAGCACGCGAGCCCGAACGTCGCCGGCCAGACCGAGTTGCGCCGCGCCCACTTCACAAGATCCTCGAGCCGCCCCGTCAGGAACGAGTACGGGACCTGCTCGAGTCCCATCAGGCCGCCTCTTCGCCGCGGTCGGCAGCGGGATCGAGCCCGGCGGCCCCCGGCTTGCCCGACGCGCGGAGCACACCGGTCGTCAAGCGGCCCACGGCCCGGCGCATTGGACCCCAGTCGAGCGCGCCCGTTGACAACAGGTACGCGAAGGGAACGAGCAACGTGAGCAGGAACACGCCCATGATCACGAGCCCGTACGCGGCGGGCTGGAAGTTCCGGAAGATCGTCGTGAACGGGTAGAGGAAGATGATCTCGACGTCGAGGACGATGAACGTCATCGCGACGAGATAGAACTTCACCGGAAACCGTTCGCTCGGCTCCTGCTCGGGCACGATCCCGGACTCGTACGGCGCTTGTTTCGCCGGATTCGGCCGGCGCGGGCCCAGCAGCTGCGAGACGAGGAACGACGCCGCGATGAACACCACGACCAGGCAGATCATCGTCAAGATCGGCAAGTAGGCGTTCATCTCGCTCCCGAGTCACCGGTGCGGTGGCCTGCCGCGCGCAGGCTACCGCGGTGCCGGGAAGACGGCTCAAGCTGCTGTTACGGCTCGGGCGCGATGGCGACGAGCGCGGCAACTGCCTTGTATGCGGCTTCGGCGGGACCGACCTCGTCGGGGCGGAGCAGGTTGGCCATGATCCGCAACACCCACTCCATGAGCGTGCGCGAGCGCATACCGACCCGGGTGAGCTCGCGCATGACCGCCGGGTTGCCGATCGCCTTCACGAACGCGCGAGCAACCTTGAAGTAGAGCCCGTACAGCTCCTCGAGCCGCTCCGGGTAGCGGCGGAGGGCGAGCCCGTCGCCGGTCGCGAGCGCGAGGTCCAGCGCGTCGGCTGCGAGCCTTCCCGTCTCGTACGCGTAGGCGATGCCCTCGCCGTTGAACGGGTTGATCGCGCCGCCGGCGTCGCCCACGACGACCCACGTGGGCCCGGTCGCCGGCCGCACGGAGCCGCCGGTCGGCAGCTTGCCGCCGGTGGGAGGACCGCACGACGTGTCCGCGGCGATGCCCCACCGAGGCGGCGCCGTCGCGGTGAACGCGTCCATGAGATGGCTGGTGTTCACGGACTTCCATCCCGCGAACGTCGACAGCAGCCCCACCCCGACGTTCACGGTGCCGTCGCCGACGGGGAACACCCATCCGTATCCGGGCAGGTGGTTGCCGTCGCGATCGCGGAGGTCGAGATGGCTCTCGATCCACGGGTCGTCGTGGTTCGGGCTGCGGAAGTAGCCCCGGACCGCCATCCCCAGCGGATAGGTGCGATCACGGGCCGCGCCCAACGCCCGTCCGAATCGGGAGTTGGCGCCGTCGGCCACGACGAGGTAGCGGGCGCGCACTGGCTCCCTGGTGGCGCTCTCCTTGCGGTGCACGACCGCCCCGGTGACGAGGCCGTTCTCGACCAGCGGCTCGGTCGCCTCGGCGGCGGGCCACAGGGTGGCGCCGGCCTTGACGGCCTGCCCCACGACCATCTCGTCCAGGTCACGCCGGCGGACGACGTAGCCGTAGGACGGGAACTCGGGATGGTCGGGCCAGGCCAGCTCGAGAGTGACCCCGTGGGCGATCGACCGCAGGCCGTCGTAGCGGAGAAAGTCGGACAGGGGGTCGGCGAGCCCCATGCCGTGGAGCTCGCGCACGGCCCGGGGGGTGAGCCCGTCGCCGCAGGTCTTCTCGCGCGGGAAGCGCTTCTTGTCGACGACGAGCACGCGCCGCCCTCGTTGGGCGAGCCAGTACGCGGCGGCCGCGCCCGACGGCCCCCCGCCGATCACGAGCACGTCGAACCGATCCGTCACCGGCATTCCTCGAATCGTGTCACAGCACGTCCTGACCGGTCGCACGCGCGGACGCGAAGCACATGTTCACAAGGCTCCGTCTGCCGGTCCCCAATGTGCCGAGTCCTCCTCTAGCGTGGTAACACGACGGCGTATTCGGAGCCACGGCGTGCACCGCGGCGCCGTGCGACGGGAGGGCACTCGGGCTCATGCCCAACCTGATTCCGCAGAGCGTCCTGGACCGCTGGTACTTCGGGTGGGCGCACCCGGCCGGGCGGCTCATCTTCGCGTTGCTCGCGATGGCCGTCGGCCTGGCGTTCGTGTTCGCGCTCCTCCGTCCGCCCTTGGCGCGGAAGATCCTGACGCCGAAGCAGGGCGTGCCGCTGGCGATCGGGCTCGTGATCGGCTGCTACGTGATCGGCGGCCTGTTCCCCGCCCTCCAGGTCCTCACGTTCTGGACCATCATCTTCGGCGTCACCGCCCTCATCCTGGCGATGATCGTTTCGCGCGATCCGCGACCGCAGGACCGCCCGACGACCTGGGCGGAGGCGATGGCCGGCGCCGTCGGCGTGTTCTTCCTCATGGCGCTCGCCTACGGCGTCATCCCCCACGAGTGGATCACATTCTCCGACAAGTACCTGCGGTGGACGCCCGACAAGATCCTGTTCGAGACGTACGCCATCAAGCCCAACTACCAACAGCTGCGCGACTTCATCGTCGTCGCGATCTACGGCGTCTTCTTTGCTCTCAACTTGCGCTTGTGGGTGCTGTGGCAGCAGCGCCTGGTGCCCAAGCCGGAGCCCGTCGACGAAGAAGGCAAGGTGCTGCGAACGTCCCGGTTCGGCCGACCCGTGAAGTCGAAGGCGTAGCGCGATGGCGAAGACCGATGCGAACCCGCCGATGCCGGACTTCGTGACCGACTACGAGCTCCAAGAAGTCGACCCCGCCTTCTTGACCTCGGCGGTCAAGCCCAAGCAGTTCCTCCACATCGACCAGGCCGAATGCATCC
>DATFXL010000116.1:0-10537 GCA_035316025.1 Acidimicrobiia bacterium | reverse complement strand
GTGGGGTTTGCCGAGCCGCCCGGGTCGCCCCGGGCGCTGGTGCGCTCTTACCGCACCGTTTCACCCTTACCTGTGCGGGGCCGCTCCGGAGACCGGTCCCGCCATCGGCGGTCTGTTCTCTGTGGCACTTTCCTGCGGGTCGCCCCGACTGGGTGTTACCCAGCACCGCGTCCTGCGGAGTCCGGACGTTCCTCGGACCGGTGCGCCGAAGCGCCCGGCACGCAGCCGCCCGGCCGGCTCGCCACCATCACCATTGTCGCGCTCGGGTGGGTCAACCGCCGCCGGAATCGTCGTGTGCCCATCGTCGTGAGGCGAGGAATCCGCCGAGCATCCCCAACGCGGTGGAGATGACCAGGAAGCCGAACAGCTGACCGGGGCGGAACACGGGATCGTGCCCACTGACCAGCCCCTGGTCGTCGTTCCGGGTGAACCAGATCAGCAGCCGGAGCGGCAGCCACACGAGGAACGCGCCGAGCCCGGCGAGCGCGCCGTTCGTGAGGGGCGCGGCGCGGGCGAGGCGGGCGGCGTAGGCGCCGGCGGGCACGAACGCCGCCGCGACCAGCAGCGCGAGGAGGACGCGCCAGCCCGAGTCCTCGAAGTCGTCCATCGCGCGGTCCAGGACGGCTCCGACGATGGTGATCGGGATGACGAGCGCGAGCCCGAGCAGCGCGCCGCGGATCACCGCGGGCCAGCGGACGGTGGCGGGAGCGTCGACGTCCGGTGGACTCACGCTGTCACGCTAAGCCTCGGCGGGGGCCCGCTCGCGGTCATGGACGAGCTCGCTGACCCGCGTGCGGAAGCCGTCCCTGGCGAGCGGCCGGATGTAACGCCGCTGTTGGAACATGACGACCGCCGCCAGCAGGAGATACACGATCCCGACCCCGACGCGTTCGACTGCCCGCAGACTCTCCGGGAGCACGCCGCCGAGGACGAACTGTGTGAGGAAGAGCACCATGAGCGCGATCGCCTCCCGCACGCTGATCGACCGGTTCGTGAGCACCGCCACGGCGAACACCGACTGGGCCGCGGTGAGGAACAACTCCTCGCGCTGGAGGGCGTCGATCGGCAGGCCGCTCAGTGCACCGGCCGACACCGAGAACACGAGCGGCAACGTCCCGACGAGCAGCGTCCACTGGTTCACCTTCGAGGAGACCAACGCGCCGAGGCCTGCTTGGGTGTTGAGCCGCCACGCGAACAAGCCGGCGACGAGCAACTCGGGGGCTTCCGAAGCGAGCGGTGCGACCCACTGCACGAGCAGGAAGGTGCTGATCCCGAACGTCTCGCCGGTGGTCACGAGTGACTCGGCGAACGGCTCGGCCGAGGCGAGGATCACGACGGCCGAGCCGGCGAGCATGAGCCCGACGACGAGTCGGCGCTTCGCCGCGGACAGCCGGCCGATCAGCTCGGCCGGGCCCGCCAGGTGCGGCTCCTCGGCCGGAGCGCGGCTGATGCGCACCGCGTACCAGACGAACAGGCTGACGAGGACGAGCGTGTCGACGGGGCTGAGCGTGCGCTTCAGCGGCAGGGTCAGCGAATAGATGGATGCGACGGCGAGGAACGCGATCTCGATGGCGTGGGGCCGGTCGAGGGTGACGTCGGTGTCGAGCGGGCCCTCGTATCCCCGGGTCCGAGCGATGCGCGTCATACGCCAGGCGGCGAGCAGCACGACCAGCGACCACCCGATCCCGATGAGCAGCCGGTTCCCGCCGGTCATGTTGGCCAGCGCGAGCGGCGCGTATCGGTGCGGGTCTTCGCCCGCCTTCAGCGCGAACGTGAAGTCGACGGCGTACTCGGGGAGCACCGCGATGAGCGCCAGCACCGCCAACGCGAGACCCTGTGAGACGTCGAGCTGCAGCGCCTCCGCGCCCCACGCGAGCAGGAACGCGGCGCCGACGATGCCGACCCCGAAGATGACGGCCGCGAGCCATTCAGGGGGTGCGCTGCCGCTCAGGCGGGTGACGATTGCGGGCAACGTCAGGCCCGCGGCCACTGCGATCGGGATCAGCTGGCGGCGCGGATGTCCGGAAACGGGGCGGGCCGCGTCAAGGACCGGGGGAGGGATCGGCGCCACGCCGCGGATCCTACGGCCGCCCTTCGGAACGGCCGGGACGGGGTTCTCAACCGCCGGAGGAGGGAATAACGACGAAAACACCATTGGTTGGACCCTTTCCCCGGCCTCTCGGCGCAGAGGTGTTGCTCGGCGAAGAGGTGCTGAAGCCATGAATCTGGCCTGGCGTCAACAGGCTCGCTGCCGCGGCGTCGATCCGGCGACCTTCTATCCCGTCTCCGACGAGGACGAGGCCCTCGACGCCAAGGAGATCTGCGCCACGTGTCCCGTGCGCGAGCCCTGCCTGGAGTACGCCCTGACCGTGCGCGAGAAGCACGGCGTCTGGGGTGGCCGCACCGAGCGCGAGCGGCGTCGCCTGATCCGTCAACGCCGGAAGTCGGCGTAGCAACAGCCGAATCGTCGGCGCCTCCCGGTAGCATCATCGGCTGTGGATTTCGAGCTCTCGGATGAGCTCGGTGAGCTCCAGGCAACCGTCCGCAAGCTGGCCCAGGAACGCGTCGCGCCGCGTGCCCGGGAGATCGACGAGAGCGAGGAGTACCCCGACGACCTCTTCGCCCTGTTCGCCGACACCGGGCTCACCGGCTTGTGCATCCCGGAGGAGTACGGCGGGGCCGGTGCCGGCATCCTCGGCCTGAGCATCGCCATCGAAGAGGTCGCCAAGTATTCCAACGCCGCCGCGCTCATGCTCCTGCTGACGCGGCTTCCGACCGGACCCGTCATGATCGCGGGGAGCCCGGAGCAGAACCAGCGTTACGTCCGCCCGGTCGCGACCGGCGAGGCGCGGGCGGCGTTCGGATTGTCCGAACCGCAGGCCGGCAGCGACGTCATGGGCATGCGGACCCGCGCCGTGCGCGACGGCGACGACTGGGTCCTCACGGGCACGAAGTGCTGGATGTCGGGCGTTCGCCAGGCCGATTGGTACTGCGTCTTCGCCAAGACGGGCGCCCTCGACTCGCGCGCCCACGACAGTGTGAGCGCGTTCGTCGTCGAGCGTTCATGGCCCGGGGTCGATGTCGGGCGGGTCGACAAGAAGATGGGCGTCAAGGGTGTCGACACCGGCGAGCTCGTCCTCGACGACGTGCGCGTGCCGCCCGAGAACGTGGTCGGCGAGATCGGAGGGTTCCGTCTCGCCATGCTCGGGCTCAACTCGATGCGTCCGATCGTGGCCGCCCGCGGCATCGGGCTCGCCGAAGGCGCCTTGATGTACGCGGTGGAGTACAGCAAGCAGCGCGAGGCGTTCGGGCAGACGATCGCCGATTTCCAGGGCATCCAGTGGAAGATCGCCGAACTGGCGGCCGAGATCGAGGCGGCCCGGCTCCTTACGTACCGCGCCGCGTGGATGGCCGACCGGGGCGAGTTCACGAAGGAGTACGTTCCGTTCCTGTCGATGGCGAAGTACTACGCCTCCGAGCTGGCAGTGAAGGTGTCGGGGGAAGCGCTGCAGATGCTCGGCGCCGCCGGGTACATGGCCGACCATCCCACCGAGCTCTACTACCGGGACGCCAAGCAGCTCACGATCGTCGAAGGCACGACGCAGGTGCAGCTGGGGCTGATCGCGCGGGGCGTCTTGGACCACGATCTGTGGTGGGATTGAGCCGGACGCCCCACGAGAAGTATCGATGACCGCTCCCACCAGCCCGCTGTGGCCCGACGTGATCGGGCGGCTCCTCCGGCGGGAGGACCTCCCGCCCGAGCTCGCCGAGCAGACCATGGCCGCGATCCTCGCCGGCGAGGCGACCGACGCCCAGATCGCGGGCTTCGCCGTCGCGCTCCGGGCCAAGGGGGAGACGGCCGCCGAGCTCGCCGCGCTCGCCCGCACCATGCTGCGGTTCGCGCAGACCGTGGACATCCCCCTCGACGGCCCGGGCGGGCCGGTGGTCGACACGTGCGGCACGGGCGGTGACCGGTCGGGAACCGTGAACATCTCGACGCTGGCCGCGCTCGTCGCCGCCGGCGCCGGAGTGCGAGTTGCCAAGCATGGCAACCGGGCGGCGTCCTCGGCGTGCGGGTCGGCAGACGTCCTCGAGGCGTTCGGGGTCGTGATCGACCTCGGCCCCGAGGGCGTGGCGCGATGCGTCGAGGAGGCGGGCATCGGGTTCTGCTTCGCACCGAAGTACCACCCCGCCCTGCGGTTTGCGGGCCCGGCACGCCGGGAGCTCGGCACGCCCACGACGTTCAACTTCCTGGGGCCGCTCGCCAACCCGGCCGGCGTGCGCCGGCGGGTTCTCGGCGTCTCGGATCCGTCGATGGCCGAGCGCATGGCCCACACCCTCGCCGAGCTCGGAGTCGAGCGGGCGATGGTCTTCTGTGGCGGCGACGGCCTCGACGAACTGACCACGACCACCGTGTCCACGGTGTGGGACCTCACAGACGGCACCGTGGAGACGACGACGCTCGATCCCCGCGAGTACGGGATCGCCGTGGCCGAGCCGGAAGAGATCGTCGGTGGCGACGCCGCCGCCAACGTCGCGATCGCCGAGCGGATGCTCGACGGCGAGCCCGGACCGGTGCGTGACGTCGTCGCGCTGAACGCGGCGGCCGCCCTCCTCGTCGCCGGCGCCGTCCCCGACCTCGGCGCCGGACTCGACCAGGCGACCGCGGCAATCGAATCGGGGAAGGCTGCTTCCGTCCTCGAGACCTTCATGCTGACCAGCAAGTCGGCGCGCGCCGCAGACGAGGCTTGAGGTATGTCGAAGGCCATCCAGTGCCCGTCCTGCGGGCGCAAGCACCGGGTGGCGACGCTGCCGGACGCGCCCACGTTCAAATGCGAGAACTGCGGTCAGCCGCTCAAGGTTCCGGCCCAGTTCCGTCCGTCGGTGATGGAATCGTCCCGGCACGTCCGTCAGCCCGACCCGCCTCGCGCTGACGCCACCTCTGTCCTGCCCGAACAAGCGGCGGCGGCCGCGTTCGCGGCAGAATCTGCCGCGGCCCGCGCCCCCGGGTCGAGACGTCGCCCCGGGCCGACGCCGTCGAGCGCGAAAGCGGAGTCGGCGTCGCCGGACGCCGTGTCACGCCTGCTGCGTGTCGTCGCATGGGTCGTCGCCATGGTGTTGGGGTTGGTCGTCACGCTGTGGATCGCCCGCACCTCCGGCTGGTTGAGTGGTGACCGGCTTGTCGACGTGTTCACGCAGGAGGGATGGGCGCGCTACATCCGCGTCGTCGCGGTGGCGCCGGTCTGGGCGCTGTTCACGACGCTGTTGCTGACGTTGTTCCTCGAGGGCGGCCGGGCGCTGGCGCGGCGGCGCGCCGAGAAGCTTGCCGAGTCGGAGCCGTCGCGCCGCGGCGGTTCCGACCCGCTCAACACCGGCGGCGGCGGTGGTCCGGACCGCGACGCCGACCCGACCGGCGACGCCCGGGACTCCAGGCGCGCCGCGGCGCGCCGGGCGGTTCCCTAGGCCCGAGGACGCCGTACACTCCGCGGCACGAGCGGCGCCGGCGGCCGGCGAGGCTCGGGCCGAGTCCGACGACAGACGTGGGGGGAGGTGTCGATGGCGGCTCGCTACCGCTGCGGTGGATGCGGGAATCTCACCCGCTTCGATGTGCTCACGACCCGCCGGACGAGCGCCTTCCACCACTACAGCGTGGGCGGCGAGCTGACCGTCGAAGAGGAGCAGCTGCTCGAGGAGACCGTCGAGCGTGTGACCTGCCGGTGGTGCGGCGGCAGCGGCGACGCCATCGAGGAGCTCGACGAGTCGCCGTCACAGGATGCCGGTGCCGTGGCCCCAGCCGAGCCGGCGTGAGCGCCGAAGGGTGTCGCTACTCGCCGAGTAGCTGGACGACCACCTTGCGGCTGCGCGGCCGGTCGTCGAAGTCGACGCAGACGACCTTCTGCCAGACGCCGACCTGTAGCTCGCCGGCCCGGAACGGGATCGTGACCGACGGTCCCACCAGGGCGGCACGCACGTGGCTGTGGCCGTTGGTGTCGGCGTTGCGGGCGTTGTGCTCCCAGGGGCGACCTTGGGGAGCGACGCTTTCGAGGACGCTGTTCAGGTCGGCGCTGCAGCCGGGCTCGTGCTCGATCGTCGTCATGCCGCAGGTCGAGTGGGCGACGAACACGGTGCAGAGCCCGTCGGAGAAGCCGGCGTTGTCGATGGCCTTCTGTGCGTAGGCGGTGACGTCGAGCATGTCGCCGTCGCCTTGCGTGTCGAGGGTGAGTTCCTCGTACCGTGCCTGCATGCCGCTCCTTCGCTGCCGGCGCCGCTGCCGGCCACCCGCCTCTGCCGAGTCAGTCTACGGGTCGACCTCTGGGCGATCACTTCGGCGGTCGCGGTGAGCGCCGGCGAGCGGATGTCGAGCCCGCCCCGCCAGGCGTCGCTTCCGCCGGTGCCCGAGCCATTGCTCGTCCCGTTGCTCGACGCCGCGGGCGAGATGCTGCGCGCGCTCGATCCGATCGAGGTTCCGCCGATCTTGCGGCCCGTCGCCGAGTTCGACCGTCGCGGCCTGGCTCGCGGTGCTGCGCGCCAGCAACTCATGCGGGCGATCGAGAACGAAGGCGATTTTCGGGAACGCGCCGTCGAGCGGTTCACGTCCCGCCTCGACGTTTCGGAGGTGCTCGAAGCTTGGGATCCCGGGGACGCCGTCGACGTCGTCGGCGACGCCGCCGAGCGCGCAGCCTTGCCGCTTCTGGCATCGGCGCTGTACGCGGCCCGGCCCCCGGCGTGGGAGTTCGGGCTCGGCGTCGTGTGCGCGGTGTTCGACCGCCAACGGCTCGAGCAGCAATTGGGGGACGACGACCGCGAACGCGAGTCGCAGATCGCCGGCATGGCCGAGTCACGCCGTCGCGCCGAAGCTGCGCGCGTCGCCGCCGAGCAGAAGGCGGAGGTCATCGAACGTCAGCTGCGGGACGAACGGCAGGCACGGCGTGATCGCGAGGCCGCCGCCAATCAGAGGGTGGCGGCCGCCGACCGGCAGCTCGACGACGTCCGCCACGAGGTCGTCCAGGCCCGCGCCGCCGCCGAAGCGGCGGATGGGCGTCTCGAGCGCGAGGCGGCCCGAGCCCGCAAGCTGGACGAGGAGGCGCGCGACCTGCGGCGGGCGGCCAAGGACGCGGAGGCGAAGGCGCGGGCCTCGGACGCAGAGGCGGGCTTGCCCGTCCTGCGGCGAGAGGACCTCGGCGCGCTCATCGACGCCGCCGACATCGCGCAGAGGCTCGCGACCGGCCTGAGCGGCGTGGCCGACCAAGCGCGTCGGGTCGTGGGACCGGAAACGACGGCGTCGGCGAGCGAACGGGAGCAGCAGTCGGAACCGGACGAAGCCGCGGCCGAGCGTCCGCGTCGTCGCGCCCAGCCCCGGGTCCCGCCGGGGATGGTGGAGGACGACCCCGACGCGCTGGACGCGATGCTGCGCACGCCCCGCGCCGTGCTCATCGTCGACGGCTACAACGTCTCGATGCTGGCGTGGGGGGACGTGCCACCCGCGCAGCAACGTGATCGGCTCTTGAACGCGCTGTCCGAGCTCCAGTTGCGGACGCGTGCGCGGATCGTCCTCGTGTTCGACGGCGCCGACGTGGGGAGCGTCCTCCCGCCGCGTCGGCCGGGCGTGCGTGTCGTGTTCTCGCCCGAGGGGGAGGAGGCCGACGTGGTCGTCGTGCGGCAGGCCTCGGATCTCCCCGTCGACGTGCCGGTGGTCGTGGCGTCGTCCGACGCCTGGGTCGGCGAACAGGCACGGAAGACGGGCGCCCGAGTGGTCTCGTCGAAGACGCTGCTCAGGGCTCTGCGCCGGTAGCCGTCACACCCCGCCGCCATACTCCCGGTGTGGACATCGGGGGGCGAGTCGCGATCGTGACCGGAGCCGGCGCCGGGATCGGCCGGGCGATCGCGCTGCGCTTGGCCCGGGAGGGAGCGGCCGTCGGCGCCGCCGACGTCGACGACCGCCCCGGCGCCGAGACGGTGGCGGAGATCGAGGCCGAAGGCGGGCGGGCCGGCTTCGTCCACGCGGACGTGGCCCGAGAAGCCGAGGTTCGGGCGATGGTCGACTTCGCGATCACCACGTTCGGCGGTCTCGACATCCTGGTCAACAATGCCGGCATCGTCGTGAATCCGGCGTTCCCCGACGCCGAGCCCGACGCGTGGATGCGCGTGATCGACGTGAACCTCCGCGGCCCGATGCTCGGCACGTACCACGCGATCCGGGCGATGGGCGCGCGTGACGGGGGTGCGATCGTCAACGTCGCGTCGCTCGCCGGGGTGGGGCTCGGGCCTCACCCGGCGCCGGAATACGCGGCCACGAAGGCGGGGGTCGTCCGGTTCACCGCCGCGCTGGGGCCGCTCGGCGAGACCGTCGGCGTCCGCGTGAACTGCATCTGTCCCGACTGGGTCGACACCCCCATGTCGCGGCGCAGCCGCGCTCGGATGACGCCCGAGGAGGAGACGGCCGTCGTACCCGACGGGATCCTGGCCCCGGAGGAGATCGCGGACGCCGCCGTCGAGCTGATCCAAGACGATCTGCTCGCGGGCCGGGTCATGGCCTGCTGGTGCGGCGCCCCCCGGTCGCTCCTGCCCGTCCCGGACTGGAGCTGACCTACTCGATCGGGATCACGGTCGCGTCGGGCACGCGCCCGCTCAGGTCCAGGATGGCCACGCTGGTCCGCTCGGCGAGGGATGGGCTCCCCGGGTTCACGTAGAGCACCTCCCCGACCTTCTCGACGATCGCCTCGTGGGTGCACGACCTCCCCGTTCGCCCCTGTCCAGACCGTAGCTGTCACACCCGGATGCGATCCTCATGCGATGGAGATCGACTGCGACAACTGCGTGATGCAGCACTCGGATGCGTGTGACGACTGTGTCGTCCGGTTCATCGTCGATCGCCGCCCGGGCGAGGCGATCGTGATCGACGTCGAGGAGGAGCGGGCGGTGCGCATGCTCGCCGACGCCGGGCTCGTCCCCGAGCTCCGGCACCGGCGGGCGCGGGCGAGCTGACGGGTCAGTCGGTCGTCTCGGCTCGCAGCGCGCCAGCGCGAGACTGCTCCTTCGGCCGGTGGCTGAACGGGTCGTACCGGAAGATCCGCATGGCGTTCTCGTGGGTGATCTTGTCGACGACGTCGTTGGCCACCGCGTCGAGCTGCTTGGCCACGGACTCGGGCGAGTTCGGCCACGACGAGTCGGAGTGCGGGTAGTCGCACTCCCACGTCATGTTGTCCACGCCGATCGCGTCGCGCTCGTCGACGCCGGCGCGATCGCTGATGAAGCAGAACGTGAAATGGTCGCGCGCCACCTGGCTCGGCAGCTGGTCCCGGAAGTCCTGGTTCGTCCAGAAGCGGTGCTGTTGGTAAACGTAGTCGACGCGCTCGAGCCAGTAGGGGAGCCAGCCCGTGCCGCCCTCGGAGAGTGCGAACTTCAGGCGCGGGAACTTGCGCAGCACCTGCGACCAGAGCAGGTCCGTCGCCGCCTGCATCGTGTTCAACGGCGTGAGCGTGATCATGATGTCGATCGGCGCGCCGGGCGCGATCTCGATCTGCGTCGACGACGAGCCGATATGCAGGCAGATGATCGTGCCCTCGTCCTCGCAGGCGGCGAAGAACGGGTCCCAGTGGTCGCCGAAGATGTGCGGCCAGCCGAGCTTGTACGGGTTCTCGGAGAACGTGACCGCGTGACAGCCCTTCTTGGCGACGCGCCGGACCTCGTCCGCCATGAGCTGCGGGTCCCAGATCGGGGGGATCGACAGCGGGATGAAGCGGCCGGGGTACGTCCCGCACCACTCGTCGATGTGCCAGTCGTTGTAGGCCCGGAGCAGGTTGAGACCCATGTCGAGGTCCTTCGACCGCGAGAACAGCTGTCCGCAGAACTGCACGAAGGACGGGAAGCACATCGAGCCGAGCACGCCGTTGCGGTTCATGTCCTTGACGCGCTCGTGGATGTCGTAACAGCCCGTGCGCATCATGTCGTAGCTCGTGGGCTCGATGTTGTACTCCTCGGGCGGACGGCCGGCGACCGCATTGAGCCCGATGTTGGGGATCACGCTGTCCTCGTACACCCAGACGTCGATGCCGTCTCGATGCACGTTCTTCGGCGCGAACTCCATCCACTTCTCGGGCAGGTGCCCCTCGAAGAGATCCGGCGGCTCGACGACGTGGTCGTCCACGCTGACGAGGATCAGGTCTTCTGCCCGCATGGGATCTCCTCTCTCTCAGCCGAAGAGCACCGGCAACGCGGGCGGGGCCCGGAACGTCATGCCGGTGATGTGCGGCGGGTCGGCAGCGGGATCGAGTCGTAGATCGGGCAGGCGGTCGAAGATGCGCTCGAGCGCCACGCGCGTCTCCATGCGCGCCAGGTGCATGCCGAGGCACATGTGCGGCCCGAACGCGAACGCCAGGTGCTGGCGCTGCTCGCGGTGGATGTCGAACTCCTCCGAGCGCTCCCAGTACGTCTCGTCGTGGTTCGCCGACCCCATGTTGGTGATCACCACCGCGCCGGCGGGAATCTCCACGCCCTCCACGACCGTGTCGCGGGTCGCCGTGCGCACGATCGTCGT